>JAYVLW010000159.1:0-7936 GCA_043759315.1 Myxococcales bacterium | reverse complement strand
TCGATGACATGTGGAGCTCCGCGAAGGCGCCCAAGTTTTCGGCAGGAGCTTCCGGCGACACGGCCCCGACGCTCAGCCAGGACGGCCTCGAGCTGTTCTACGAGCGCCACCCCATGCCGGGCCTCTCGGAGATCTACCGCGCACAGCGAGCGAACCTCGACGAGCCATTCGAGAGCTCGCAGCTCGAAGATCTCATGCCGGGCATGGTGCTCGGCGATCCCGAGCTCAGCTGGGATGGACGCACGCTGTACTTCACGGTCCTGATCGGAACGGGCTACCGGATCTACGCCGCCACCCGCGAACCGATGTGAGGCGCTGTCGTCAGGGAGCGAACAACGTCACCAGCGACACGACGGCGCTCGTCCCTGCGGTCTGCGTCGTGGCCACCGAGGTCGGCCCTGCGGCCACCAGCCTGCGAGATCCAATGGCTCCGGTCCACGACCCCGCGTTGAGCTGAGCATCCACCATCGTTTCTCCGCTCGTGAACGAGATCGCCTGTGCGCTTCGCGAGCTCGATTGATGGATCGCGACGAGGAGCTCGTTGTTGCCCGCCGTCGTCCCCGGGTCGCTGGTGTAGCTCGGGCCCGTGACATCCTCGTGACTGCTCCGAACGTCCAGCGCATTGCTCGCACGCGCACCCCGGATCTCGACGAGGAACATCACCGGCTCGACATCCGATGACGGCCAAACGGCACTCACGGTCGTCGTCCCTCCCGGATGTCCTTGCCGGATCCAGACCCTCTGGGTCGCAAACGATGACGCCGTGCTCAACACGGTGTCCCGGGGATACGCGCCCGCGATGGGATCACTCGCGGTGGCCGAGGCAGTGTTCGAGCTGCCCCACAAGACGATCATCACGGTCGAGCCGGTCTGGATCGCCTGAGGACCCAGCGTCAGCGAGGTCACGTTGGAACCGACCGCGTGGCCCGAAAACCCGACCGCGGGTCCTCCCGCTGCTGCATCGTCGGGGACCGCGTCCACGAGCGCATCGTTCCCCGGTAACGCGCCGTCGAGGGTCGCTTGGGTCGCTTGGGTCGGGTCGAACCCGAACCGCCCGCATGCCCCCAGAGTAAGCAGCAAGGACAGCCCCAACGCAGCCCGCATCTATCATACGTATCCTGATTCGCCCGGGAGGGGGGGCACGATCCTCCCCTGGGGCAAGGGCACGGAATTCGCCAGGTTCGGCTTGCGTAGACCGGTCCGACGCGGGGAACGTTCAAGGTTCAAACGGATCGCGTCCGGCGTGTCGTACGTCACGGGCGACGCGATCGGCGAAGGGAACATGAACATGCGGGGAAAAGTCATCGCCGGCGCACTGCTGGCCGTCGTCGTCTCGGCCGCCGTGGCCGATGCGTTCTGTGGGTTCTACGTCAGCGGCTCGGACAAGAAGATGTTCGCCGACGCGACCAACGTGATCATGATGCGCTCCGGCACCCGAACGGTGCTGTCGATGCAGAACGACTATCGCGGTCCGCTCGACGACTTCGCGATGGTCGTGCCGGTCCCCGTCGTGCTCAAGGAGAGTGACGTCCGGGTGGTGGCCAAGGCCGTGTTCGATCGGCTCGACTCGCTCGGCTCTCCGCGCCTGGTCGAGTACTGGGAGCAGGATCCGTGCCCGGTGCCGGTCAACGTGTACCCGGTCGCCGAGACCTCGAGCATGGACATGGCGCCGAGAAGCCCCGGGCCCCCGCCTAGCATGGCGAAGCGCAGCATGGACGACGGGCCCAGCGGTGGAGCTGGGCGGGCCGAGCGGATGGTCGTCGCCCCGATCCTGGCGAGCTTCGATGTCAGCCCGCCGTCGATCACGGCCGACAAGGCGACCACGATGACGTGGAGCATCTCGTACGCCAACCAGCCGTGGCCCGAGCCGCGGTGCATGGTCGATCACGGCGTCGGGCAGATCCGACCGGGTTCGACGAGCCAGCTGACGCTGAAGGACAGCACCACGCTCACCGTCACCTGCGCCAACTCCGGCGGCCAGAGCGTGAAGCAGGCGCGGGTCAACGTGGTCAAGATCGAGGCGAAGTTCGATGTCGCCGAGTACCAGATCCTGATCCTGTCCGCGAAGGAAGCGACCGGCCTCGACACGTGGCTCAAGCTCAACGGCTACAAGATCCCGGCCGATGCCGAGCCGCTACTCCGGCCGTACGTCGAGGGTGGCTCCAAGTTCTTCGTCGCCAAGGTCGATCCGAAGAAGGTGCAGATGGTCGATGGCCACGTGGCGCTCTCGCCGCTGCGGTTCCAGTACGACAGCGAGGAGTTCGTGCTCCCGATCCGGCTCGGCATGGCGAACTCGTCGGGCAAGCAGGACCTGATCGTCAACGTGCTGTCTCCCGATCGTCGCTACGAGGTGGCCAACTACAAGAACGTCGTGATCCCCACGAACTTCGACGTCAAGCCGACGGTGAAGACCCGGTTCGCCGAGTTCTACGCTGCGCTGTTCGACAAGACCGTCGAGGCGAATCCGGGCGCGGTGGTCACCGAGTACGCCTGGACGGCGTTCGGTCAGGCCGTGCAGCAGGGGATCTACGGCGTCACCTGTGATCCGTGTCCGTCGGTGATCCCGATCGACGGAGACATGATGCAGCTCGGCGGAGACGTGATCGGCGGCCCGATCACCCAGGGCAACTACGTGCTGACCCGCCTGCACGCGCGCTACGGCAAGTCCGACATGAAGGACGACCTGCGGTTCCGCGAGGCCAAGCCGATCACCGGCGGTCGCGAGATGTGGAGCAAGCAGGGTCTCGAGTACGGCGCCGCACCGGCGAGCCAGAACAACTTCCAGGCACGCTACGCGATTCGTTACTGGTGGACCGGCGCGATCAAGTGCAAGAACCCGCAGCGCGGCGTGTGGGGCGGGCCGCCCGACGGCGGCAACTCGCAGGTGCTCGCGGCGAGCAAGACCGCGTTCGCGCCCCGTGGCCAGCTCGCGCTCGGCTCGGTCATCAAGCGGGACCTCTGGGAGATCGGATACAAGAAGGCGTCGTCGGCACCGGTGGTCAAGCCCGCGCCGCCGAAGGGTCCGAAGGCGATGTGGTTCGGCGGCGGAGCGCTCGCCGGGTTGGTGCTGATCGCGGTCGGGCGGATGCTCGCCCGCCGACGCGAGCACAGCTGAGCTCGGCAGGGTGGAACCCGTCGCCCGCGCCGCTCGTCAACCGATCGTTTGTGATGCGACAATCGCGGCGTGAGTGAGGTCGAGCGCGCCTGGTTCGCGGTGTTCGCGTCCACCGGTCAACGGCGTGACGTCGAACAGGCTCGAGCCCTGGCGACTCCGGCATTGATCGACGTGCAGGACGAGTGGGGGATGACGGCCGTGCATCTCGCCGTCGTCTCGAGCTGGCACGAGGCGATCAGCTTCCTGATCGACGAGCACGCCGATCTCGCGCTCCGGTACCACCGGACCGGAGACACGCCGCTTCACACCGCCATCGTCAATCGCTCCGAGCGGATCGTGCGGTCGTTGCTCCGCGGCGGCGCCAACGCCGATGCTGCCAACTTCAGCGGGCTGACGCCCCGCGGTGCGGCGGACCAGTTCGGCCTGGGCCACCTGTTCGCGGACAGCGAGCAGCGCGCCGCCACGTGGCCACGATGGCGCGTCCAGAACGCGGAGCATCTGGCTGACTACTATCCGCAGTTCTCGATCCCCGCGCGCGACGAGCGCGAAGCGCTGGCGATCGGGCAGGTCATCGAGGTCCACGTCCACGGCATCAAGCAACCCCGCGTGCGTGCCCGGATCATCTCGCGGACCGGCGTCGATGTTCCTCGCTACGTCGCGCGCGTCGATCCCGATCAGGACACCAACCTCCCTTCGGGGGTGAACGATCTCGAGATCGGCCCCGAGCACATCGCGGCGTTGATCGTTCGTCGAACGACCCGCGGCGGCTGACCGGGCGGGCTACTCGGTGGCCGTACGTGCGCCGCGCAGGAGGCTGCGGACCTCGACCACGAACGAGCTCCGATCTCGCCGGTCGAGGCGCGCCGCGCACGTCCGCGGGCAGGTTGCCTCGCACGAGCTGCGGTGTCCCGAGCACACGCGGATCAGCATCCCGAACGGGCTCGTCTCGTACTCGATCCGCTCGAGGTGGGCGGTCTCGGGGCAGGTGACCATGCGGCTCGCCATGGCCAGAGCTGCTGCAGGCGATGGACCAGCGCGGAGCCGTCATTCCTCGTGCAGGGTTTGCGCCGGGTGGGGGCCGATCGCAGACCTTGCGCGAACGGTCGCCCGAACCTGCCCCTCCGAGACCCCGGCGAACCGCGACCGGTGGGAACGGAGACCTCGGCCTGGGGCCTCGGAGCGTCAGCGAATCAGGACCGGCTGCGACACACCGTTGATGTAGATGGCGCGCGGCGTCACGAGGACCCGCGGGTGCCGTCCGCGCACGTGCTGTGCTACCCGGCGTCGGCGTTCGCGGTCACGGCTCGTGGCCGCCAGCTCTGGTCGAGGAATGCGATCAGCTCGTCGGTCAACCGCTCGGGCCGCATCCGCCACTCGTAGATCGAGCTCGCGGTCACCAGTCGCGCATGCGCGAGCTCGCGCGCGATCCGGTCGGCGTCGCTGAACGGATGGATCGGATCGGAGGGATGTCCGATCACCAGCGTCGGATGTGCCAGCGATCGTCGATCGTCGATCGGCGGCGCGACGCGCCCGAAGATCAGGCCATCGAGCACGGCGAGCGATGCGATCGGATCGCGGCGCACGAAGTCGATCATCAGGTCGATCAAGTGGTGCGTGCGCGGGATCCGCCGCGTCACGGCCGCGACGACACCCATCACGCGATGACTGATCCGCAGCGCGAGGGCGAGCGGGACGAACGCGGCGGCTGCAGCGGGCAGAGCGTTCTCGAGCACCGGCATCTCGAGTACGAGCGCACGAGCCCGCGTGGGCGCGGCGACGGCGACCTCGAGCGCGATGTTGGCGCCGAGCGAAGTGCCACCGATCACGGCCTCGCGCAGCTCGAGATGATCGAGGAGCGCGATCACGTCACGGCCGAACTGCGGCATCGAGTAGGCGGTCATCTCGTGGGGCTGATCGGAGGCACCGTGGCCGAGCATGTCGACCGTGATCACACGATGACCGCGCGCGGCGATGGCCGGCGCGAGCCTTCCGTACATGCGGCCGTCCATGAGCAGGCCGTGGATCAGCACGCACACGCGCGGACCGCTGCCGTATTCGCGGTAGGCGATGCGACGCCCTCGGAACGTGAAGCTCGCATCGCGCGGGGCAGACGACACCATGTACGTACGAGGTTAGCAGCTGACGCGCCACGTGGCGCGGGGGCATCGGCCGCGGCCAGCATCGAGCTGGCCGTCATTTCGCGGGGGATCACGTGGACTTGTCGCCCCGAGGCCGTTGGTGTTTGCCTGATGCGGTCAGGTATCGTCATGATGCCTGGTGGGAACCCACAGCGTCCGAACCATGAGCCTGACCCACCACATTCTCGGCATCGCGCTCTCGCTCCTGGTGAGCTGCGCCAAGGCACAGGAGGCGCGTCCGGACGGCGGCGTCGAGCCGACGGCGGATGCGTCGTGCGGAACGACCTGCGATCAAGACCGCGACGGCGTGGTCGACGGCAACGACAAGTGCCCCAACACGCCCTCGGGGTCGACGGTCAACCACGCCGGGTGTGCGGACTCGCAGGTCATGCCCATGCTCGAGCCCATGTTCCCGCCGTTCGGTCTCACCTGGGTACCTACTGGCGACCTCGGCAAGGTGGGCGGGCTGACGTGGACCTATACCGGCATCGAGCGCGCAGATCACTTCCACATCTACTGGATCCTGTGTGACGACCCGGCCACGCCGTGCGGCCTCTCGCTCGACGGAGCGATCGACGTGCCCGCAGAGAGCTGGCAGCTCAGCGCGCCCGATTCGGATCTGACGGGCGGCAAGCTCGTGTTCACGAACACGACCCACATCCTGCTCGCGGACACGACCACGCCGACGCTCGATGGCCGGCTCACGGTGACGATCGTCGACGCGAGCGACGCACCGATCCAGTTCGCCGCCGTGGCGACGCTCGGGGTGACCGCTCGTCTGGGAACCCACGGTGCCGAGATCACGGCCACCGGCTACAAGGTGGTCGCGCTCGCCGAGGTCAAGGACACGACGACAGCGACCTGGACGCCGTACATCGACTACTACAACGCGGCTCCTACACCGATGGCCGGCGGCGACACGCGGACGTCGTTCGGCGGCTCGTTCTACAGCGAGTGACCGCGGCGCGGCGATGCGATCCATCGCGCAAGGCTCGCGCATCTTCCAGGGCATCGCGCAATTCACGCGCGGCGGCTGCGCCACGCACCGCTCCCGCGCGGCACGCCGCAAGCACTTCTTTCGATCGCGTGAACCTGATCGGTCAACAGATCGGCAGCTACATCGTGGAACGCGAGCTCGGTTCCGGCGGCACCGGCGCGGTCTACGCCTGCCGCCACACGCTGATCGATCGCGAGGTCGCGGTGAAGGTCCTCCACGACGAATATGCCCGAGACCCCGACCAGGTCGCTCGGTTCTTCCAGGAGGCGAAGGCCGCGGCCGACGTCGGGCACCCGAACATCATCGTGATCATCGACTACGGCACGCTCGAGTCCGCCGAAGGTCCGCGCACCTACCTGATGATGGAGTCGCTGCAAGGCGAGAGTCTCGACAAGCGGATGCGCCGCGGCGGGATGACGCTCGACGAGATCGCGCACATCCTCGCGCAGATCACCTCGGCCCTCGTCGCGTGTCACGCCAAGGGCGTCATCCACCGTGACCTCAAGCCCTCGAACATCTGCGTCTGCGATCGCAGCTTCGATCCGCTGTTCGTCAAGGTGCTCGACTTCGGCATCGCCAAGCTCGCCGCGCCGGTGCCCGGAACGCGGCGCACGCAGTACGGCGTCGTGATCGGGACGCCACCGTACATGAGCCCCGAGCAATGCCAGGGCAGGGGGGAGATCGATCACCGCAGCGACATCTACTCGCTGGGCGTGATGCTGTACGAGATGCTCACGGGCACGCTGCCGTTCGAGGGGACCCTCGGCGACATCCTGATGGGGCACCTCACGAAGACGCCCCTGGCCGTGTCGCAGCGCAAACCGGCGGTGCCGCCGGAGTGGGAGGCGCTGTGCGCTCGCATGATGGAGAAGTCCCGCGAGACGCGGTTTCAGTCGATGGCCGAAGTCGCGAACGCGCTCGACGATCTGCGCGGCCACGCCGCGGCGTATGCGGGGTTCCGGAGCGAGCGCGATCGTTCGGGGCTCGGCGGCGATGTCGTCACGCCCGAGCCGCTGCCGTTTGCGGCGACGATGCAGGTCCAGCACATCCCCCTCGACTCCGGAGCGGCGTGCGCCACCCTGGTCAACGATCCCCGCCACGCGGCGTTTGCGCGGACGCTGATGCTCCGCCCGCCGGCGAAGTGGTTGTCGGTGACCGAGCTCGCGCGCGCGGCGGATGTCGCGCTCCCCGGGGTGGTCATGCCCGACGTCCTCGTTGCCTGGCTCGCGCATCCCAGCGAGGCCGCATCGGCGGTGATCGTGTTTCTGTCCCCGAGCACCCGGTGGCGCGCGATCACGCTCTGCGATCGCGCGCGGTGGTGAACGCGTCTCGGGTCGGCTGGCCCGCGCGATGCATCCCTCACTGGCGTGAAGGACCATCTCGAAGAGACCCTGGATCATGTCATCGCGCACGAGCAGCAGGAACGGCGGCTGCTGCTGCCATTCGTCGTCGTGCTCGCGGCGTTGCTCGTGATCTGGCTGATGTTCGTCTACTACCTGTAGTGCGGTCGAGCCGATCGAGAAGGAGGCGATCCCGAGCATCGCGTTGCCGCGGCTGGCGACGGGGCTCGGCGGCCTCGACTGGGCGGACGTCCGCCCCCTGATCCAGCGGCACCTCGGCGAGCTGACGATCCCGGTCTACGTGTACACGAGCTACAAAAAGGGTGTCGCCGCTGACGAACGGTAG
>JAYVLW010000158.1:0-7714 GCA_043759315.1 Myxococcales bacterium | reverse complement strand
GCGGTGAGTGCGGCGAGGATGCTCTCGCGCGAGACATCGACGGTGCGTAGGAGGATGTCGCGCATCCCGGCAGGATCCGCCATGTGAAGCACGCTTCTCCCGTCGTCGTACCAGCGCTTGCCGGGAACGCTGGCGATGAGGGTGTTCGGGAGCCGGCCATCGGTGCGATGTGTGCAGGCGAGCACGCCCCTGTCATCACCGACCGGACCCACGACGACGGCGGTGGCGCCGTCGCCGAACATCGGCGACATCGGATTCGCGGGGTCGATCAAGCGCGAGAGCCCGCTCGACTGCACGAGCAACGCACAGCGAGCCGCGCCGCTGACGATCATCGAGCGTGCGAGCGAAAGCTGGAGGAGAAACGCGTGCTGGGCACCATCGATCTGGAGCGCGTAGGCGTTGCGGGGGATCCCGAGCGCCTGATGTAACGCGCACGCGGAGTTCGTGAGCTGGTAGTCCGTTGGCGTCGAGCACGTCAGTACGAGATCGATGTCATCCGCCGTCACATCGGCGCGCCCCAATGCATCGCGTGCCGCGAGCGTCTCGAGCTCGAGGAGCGACGAAGTGTCGGCAAGGACGTGGCGCACGACCGCGCCCTGGAACGGGTCCACCCCCTGTTCGCCCATCGCGGCAACGATCGCCACGCCGCTCGGACTCAACTCGGGGGAAGGGCCTCCCGCGCGCGCCGTCGGCCACCGCGCGACCACCTCGGGGGGCCACCAGTCATTCGTGCGCACATCAGGGGGGAGGTGCATGCCGAGGCCGAGGATCCCGATCCGCTGCATGAGTGTCGGAGAACCTACCATCGGAAGTCATCGACGATGACCGGCATCTCCGTCACCATAGCCGGCCTGTGGTCGACCTCCTGTTGCTCAACGCCACGAACCTGCCGTGGCGTCCGATCTTTCCCTACGCGTTCGTCCAGGTCTCGGCCGTTGCTCGCCGCCACGGCCTCTCGGTCAAGACGCTCGATCTGCTGGACATCCCTCGCGACCGCTGGCGGACGTTCCTCATCAACCACGTCGAGGCCGCACGACCGCGAATGGTCGGCCTCCACATCCGCCAAGGCGACAGCGTGTTCATCGACGACTACTACGCGTCGCCGAACGGCCCCCCGACCACGCGAAACTACTTTCCGATCGACGACAACGTCGAGCTGGTCGCCCTCCTTCGTGAGCTGACGGATGCGCCGATCATCGTCGGCGGCTTCGGGTTCACCACCCACGCGGCGCGCCTCTACGAGCACCTCGGCATCGACTACGGCGTGCAAGGCGATCCGGACGACGTGTTTGCGCGGTTCGAGGACGTCGTTGCCGGGCGCGATCTGTCTGCGGTGAAGAGTCTGATCCATCGCGGCGGGGTCAACAAGCGTGGCTACTTCGCGCCGTACGAGGGCATCGAATACACGGACTCGATCGTCGACGAGATGATCAAGTTCTACGGGCATGCGCAGCTCTATGGCGCAAATCCACCGACGGTCGCGGTGGAGGTGATGCGCGGCTGCCCATTCAGCTGCTTCTTCTGCACCGAGCCGCACGTCAAGGGCGCGAGCTTCCGGTACCGCGATCTCGATGTCGTGGAAGCCGAGATCGAGGGGCTCGTGAAACGCCAGCTCCGACGATTCTGGCTCGTGTGTTCCGAGCTCGATATTCAGGGCGCCAAGTTCGGGCTCGAGCTCGCCGAGCGGATCACGCGTATGCGCGAGCGCCACGGCGGTTTGCCGATCGAGTGGTCGGCCTACGCGCTGCCCCGTCTCGAGGAGGATGAGCTGCGGACGTTGCAACGTGCGGGCTACACCGGAGCACTCAACGACGTGCTTTCTCTCGACGACACGAACCTGCGCGCCGCCCGCGTGCCCTACCGTTCGAAGCAGGCGATCGCGTTTCTCAAGGCCGTGACGCGGCTCGATCGCGAGGATGCGGGCTCCGCCGCCGCAGCGGCCGCCGCAGAGGCGAAGGTGCGCGCCGGCCTGACCCAACGCAGCCCGAAGGAGCTGGCTTCGGTGTTCGGCCTGTTCCTCGGTAATGCCCACGCGACGCCTGCGACGATCGCGACGACGCTACGGCGGATCGAGGAAGAAGGGCTGCGCGAGAGTTATCGGGCGGGGCTCGCGTTTCCATCGACCCGCGTCTTCGCGCCGAACGGCGAGCCGATCTGCGAGACCACCGAGCGTGGACTTCGCACCTACGGCCGGGACGGCGAGCGGCCGATCGACCCGATCCACCCGACGTTCTACTACCCCGACTTCCTGATCGAGCGCCTCGGCACACCAGCCGGCGTGATGGATTTCATGCGCTATGTAGGTGAGACGTTCATGTCGGTCGGGCACCGTGCTCGGAAGGATTGGGCGTGGTTCCTGTCCAACCACATCTCCATGGATGGGTTCGCTGCGCTGCTTCCTGCACCGGCGCCGATCCGCGAGATGTTCTCGCCGCCGCCGGCTGCCAGAGCTGCCTGGAATGGAGCCGCGAAGGCAGCGATCGATCAGGTGCTGGAAGCGATCGAGCCGGCCGCGGCGCGGGTGCGGACCGCGCTGGGTATCGGCAAAACCATGAATGAGTACCAGCTGACGGAACAGCTCTACTCCCGGTTCAGCACACGGGACGAGGTCATCGGAGCCGTCGCGCCTGAGACCCTCGCCGAGCGGTTCTTCCTGGACTGGCTGCTCTATGACAACAATGTCCAGCTCCGCCCGGAGTATCGCGAGCTGTTGTTCGGCCCACCGGCCGCGTGACCGAGGTATGCTCGGAGCTTCCGTGGGCACCGCTGATCCAGCACGTCCGCTCGTCGTCTATGTGGACGACGAGCGCGCCAACCGCATCGTGTTCGAGCAATCGCTCGGCACGGACTTCCGCATCACCGCGGTCGCGGATGGGCCGACCGCGCTCGAGATCCTCGATACGCAGGAGGTGGCCGTGCTGGTCACCGACATGCGCATGCCAGGCATGACGGGCGAGGAGCTGCTGCGGATCGCGAAGGAGCGCAAGCCGCAGACCATCCGGATGGTGGTGACGGCGTACTCCGATGTCGATCCGATCCTCCGCGCGATCAACGAAGGTCTGGTCGCGCGCTACATCATCAAGCCCTGGATCCGCACCGAGATCGTGCAGGTGCTGCGGTGGGCGATCGAGGCGTGGACGTTCTCGCGTGATTCGATGGCGCTGCACACGCGCCTCATGGAGACCGAGAGGCTGGCCACGCTCGGCAGCATCGCGGGCATGCTCGTTCACGATCTCAAGCAGCCGCTGATGTCCCTGCTGATCAACGTCGAGCACCTGCGCGAGCTCGCGAAGGCCACGCCGACGCTGCAGCATGCGCTCGCCAGTGTGTCGTTGAATCCCGACGAGCGCGTACGGCTCACCGGGCTCGTCGACGATCTCGATCCACTGACCTCGGACCTCAAGATCTCGGCGATGCATCTCAGCTCGCTGATCGACGGTCTGCGCGAGCTCAGCCGTCCGCGCGACAAGGGCTCGAATCTGCTCTCGGCGGATCCGCTGCCGATCGTGCGGCACGCGATGGCGGTGTGCCAGGAGCTCGCGATGAGCGTGCACGCGTCGATCGACTACGAAGGCCCGACGATCCTGCCGCGCGTGCAGATGTCGCCGACCGAGCTGACGCAGGTGCTGATCAACCTGGTGCAGAACGGTGCGCAGGCGGTCGGAGCGCGCGGTGCGCCGGCGGGCAAGGTCTCGATCGTCGCGCGCACCGAATCGAACATGCTCGAGCTGTGCGTGCGAGATGACGGTGTGGGGATGGGGCCGGACGTGCTCGGTCGGGTCGGCACGCCGTTCTTCACGACCCGCGCGGAAGGGACGGGCCTCGGCCTTGCCCAGTGCCAGCGCCTGATCGGCAGCGCCGGCGGTCGGTTCCGCATCGAGAGCGAGCCCGGCATCGGGACCACGGTGACGATCGTGCTCCCCGTCGCTGCATAGGCGGCCCAAGTCCGCGAAATCTGTTGTAGGACATCTCGGTGTCCACCGACCTGCTACGCCAGGGCTCTTACTGGGCAGCGTGCAGGTTCGAGGATTCATGTCACTTGGTACGGAAGCTCGGATAGACGTGGCGGACCGCGCCGACGCACGTAGCCGCTTGCTCGGGGAGCTCGCCGCGGGGCCCGCGCGCAAGGGGTACGGCATCGCGTATGACTTGCTCGGCAATCGCGCCGAGGCAGAAGAGGCCGTCCAGGAGGCGCTCGCGCGGGCGTGCGAATCGATCGGAGACCTTCGCGACCCCGGCGCGGCGCCCGCGTGGTTCCTGCGCATCGTGACCACGATGTGTCTGCGCACGCTGCGCCGCCGCCGCCTCAAGAAGAAGCTGTTTGGCTGGTGGCCGGGCAAGGATGACGACACGGATGCTGCTCCCACCGGCAACGGCGTGACCGCGGACACCGGCACCGATGACATCGCCGGGCGCATGCACGCGATGGCGACCGTGGAGCCGCGCGAGGCGCTCGCGGGTCAGCAGGCGCTCGCCTCGCTGCTCGGCCGGCTCGAAGATCTCTCGGCACAGCAGCGCACCGCGCTCGTGCTGCGCTATGGCCACGACCTTCCGGTCGCGGAGGTCGCTGCACTGCTCGGTGTCGAGCTCGCGACCGCAAAGACGCACCTCGTACGCGGCCTCGCACGGCTGCGCGATCTGATGGAGGAACACCGATGAGCACCAACGAGACCTGTGAAACCGCCGCGGAGCGCATCGCGCTCGGAGAGTCGCTGGGAGATCTGGCGGAGCACGCGACCACGTGCGAGCGCTGCAAGCTCGTGGTCGGCATGCCCCAGAGGCTCGGGGCGACCCGGCACCAGGTCGACCCCGGCCTCGGGTTCGCAGCGCGCATGACGATCGGTGCGCAGCAGCGGATCCAGACGCGCCGCCGCCGTCGCGTCGCGGCTGCCATGGGCTCGTCGGTGGCGGCGGGCCTGGTCGCGGTGCTGTTCCTCACGCGGAGCGCCGGACCGGATCAACCGAAACCTCTCGCCGAGGATCCTCGGACTCAACCAGTGGCGGAGCAGGCGACGGAGGCCGAGCTCAAGGCGCTGGTCAATCTCGCCGACGTCGAACGTTCGGCACACCTCTCGGCGAACTGGCGTCAGATCAAGAAGCCGCTGTCGCCGTACCGCAAGCTGCTGCAAGGAGTTGTCACGCCATGAGTCGGATCCGCACGCTGTTCACCATCGTGGTGCCGTCGATGCTCGCCGGAGGCCTTGTCTTCAACAGCGCGCTCGGCAACGCGGCCGGCCGCGACGAGAACTTCGGCTTCTGGCCCGCAGCGAGCGACGTCGCCGCTCCGACGCCGCGCACCCCGCCCACGCCGCCTACCCCGGTGACGCCGCGCACCCCGCCCACGCCGCCCACCCCGGTGACGCCGCGGACGCCTCCCACGCCTCCCACTCCGCCGGCGAAGCGCGGAGGTGCCGGTAGCGGCGTCTCGGTGAGCATCACGAACGGCAAGGTCCAGATCGATGGGCTGCACGACATGGTGCTCGGGCAGCTCGATTCCGCGCGCGAGTCGATCAAGAATAACCAGGCGATCCCGAAGGATGTGCGCGACAAGGTCGTCGCGCGGCTCGACAAGGTGCGCGCGACCGTCGACAAGCGGCTGAAGAACCTCAAGCTCACCGATCTCGATCAGCTCGGCAGCGAGATGGAGAAGATGGGCGAGGAGATCGAGCAGGCGATGGAGGGCCTCGACAAGGACTTCGACACCGCCGCCGCCAAGCTCGGCAAGGACTTCGGGAAGAAGTTCGGCAAGAGCTTCACGGTCAACATCAACGGCGACGACGACGATGACGATGATGATGACATCGGATCGATCGACACGCCGGATGTCGATGCCGACGACGACGACATGAAGGACGCGATCAAGGATCTGCGCGACATGGCGCTCAAGCCGGCGCAGAAGGACAAGATCAACAAGCTCCGCGCGGACTCCGACAAGGCGGTCGGTGCGGCGAAGAAGCAGATGGATGATCTGTCGCAGAAGCTGCAGACCGCGCTTGGCAACCCGGCGGTGACGGATGCCGAGATCGCGCGGCTCGTCGATCAGATCAGCGCGCAGGAAGCGACGATCCGCAAGTCGCGGATCCAGGCGTGGGCGCAGGCGCGGCGCGAGCTCGACGAGGCGCAGCGCAAGCGCATCGAGGACGCCGCGAAGAAGAAGGCTACGAAGTAGCCGTGCGCTAGCTCGCCGCGTGGAGATCTTCGTCGGCGATCCCGTTGAGGGAGCGCAGACACACAGCGAGCTCGACCTCCATCTCGAACATCGAAGGCCGCATGCCCGGGTCCTTTGCCATCGCGCGCATGATCAGGCGCTCGAGCTCGGCGGGGACATCGGAGCGCAGGTTCGACGGGCGGGGCGCGAACGCCTCGCAATGACCCAGCATCATCTGCGGTAGCGTGCCGTGGAACGGGTGTTCGCCGGTGACGAGCTCGTAGAGGAGGCAGCCGAGCGCGTACACGTCGGACTGCACGCAGGGCGTGCCGCGCCACTGCTCGGGCGACATGTACGCAGGCGTGCCTGCGATCGTGGTGTCGCCGCTGCTGTCGGCAATCTTGCGCGCGACGCCGTAGTCGATGACCTTCACGCGCGGCCAGCCACCGAGCGTCGTCTGGTAGAGGATGAACACGTTGTCGGCCTTCACATCGCAGTGGATGTAGCCACCGGCATGAAGCGCGTTGAGGGCGCAGGCGATCTGCGTGGTGATCGCGAGGATCGCGTCGATCTGGACCGGGCCGCGCTCGGCGAGGTCGCCGAGGTTCTCACCGTCGAGGTACTCCATGACGAGATAGGGCAGGCCGAGGGCGTTACGATCGGCGTGCATCACCTCGAGCAGGTTCGGGTGGCGTACGCTCATCGAGACGGTCCGCTCCGCGAACATGCGGTCGACGATGTCGGCGTGGCCGGCATGGAACGGGTCGAGCAGCTTGACGGCGACACGCTCACCGCTGCCGCTGTGCTCGCCGAGGTAGACGCCAGCCGTGCCGCCGCGCGCGATCGGTGCGATCACGTTGTACTCGCCAACGCTCTCGTAGGTCGCAGCGGGGCGAATGCCGACGAGCGGAGTCGTGGACTGGGTGGTGCGGCGTCTGGTCACGAGGAATGGCGTTGCAGCCTCGGTGCCACGCGCAACTCATCGAGCTCGTTGGAGACCTACATCGCCCACGTCCGGCAACCCCGTTGGGTCTGACGCAGGTCCGCCAACCTTTCCGCCTAGACGTAATCCCCATGCGGACGACCCATCGACTGTCATGGCCATTCCCGGAATCCTTGTCGTCCTCGGCGCGATCGCCGGCGGCTTCCTCATGGCCGGCGGCAAGCTGGGTGTGTTGATCCAGCCGTCGGAGTTCGTCGTCATCCTCGGCGCTGCGATCGGGACGCTCATCACCTCGTCGCCTGGAAAGATGAAGAAGCGCGTCGCCGCCGCGGTGAAGGCGGCGCTGAAGGAGAACATCCCGAGTCAGGCCGACTACCTCGAGCTCCTGAAGTGCCAGTACGAGCTGTTCATGCTCGCGCGCCGCCAGGGCGTCCTCGCCCTCGAGCCGCACCTCAACGACCCCGCCAAGAGCGACATCTTCAAGAAGTACCCGAGCATCTCGAAGGGCCACCACGCGCGCACGTTTCTGGTCGAGGCACTGCAGCAGATCGTCAACGGGATCTCGCCCGACGACCTCGACCAGCTGCTCGACACCGAGATCGAGACGTTCAAGGACGAGGGTC
>JAYVLW010000157.1:0-5518 GCA_043759315.1 Myxococcales bacterium | reverse complement strand
CAGTTCCTCGCCGCGGTGGTCAACCTCAGCTTCAAGATCGCCATCGGGCGCGAGCGTCCGTTCGAGGCGCTCCACCGCTACGGCTCGGATCCCGGTCAGCCGAAGACCACGCTGTCGTTCTTCTCGAACCAGACCTCCGCCTCGTTCGCGCTCGTCGCGTTCGGCTGGCGCGATCTCACCGATTGGCTGACCAGCGGCCCGATGAAACGGTGGTCGCCGGCGAGCAAGCTGTGGGTCGGGCGCGTGCTCCCCGGCACGCTGCTGTTCGCGGCCGGCGCGTTTGACGGCTACTCGCGCATGGTCGATCAGCGCCACTGGTTCACGGACGTCCTCGCCGGCGCCTTCGTCGGCACCGCGATCGGCTACTTCACGTACGCGTATCACTTCGACTGGGACGGCAACCCGCGCCGGCGCTGGGGCAACCACGACCTCCGCATCGTCCCCGTGGCGAACGGCGCCGCCGTGATGGGGACGTTCTGATGCGCACGCTGGCCCTCTCTGCCCTGGTGCTCGTCGCCGCATGCACCGATCCGGCCGGTGACACCGTGACGTGCAAGGTCGTCGACGGTGACATCCTCCCGGCCATCGCGTCGGGGCCCCGTGCGACCCGCTACGTTCCGCTCGTCACCGGCGCGACGTGGACGTACCGCTTCACGGCGACCCTCGAGACGACGACCCAGACCGTCACGGTGATGGCGCCCGAGGCAATCGATGGCGTGATGCAGTTTCCCGTTCTCACCGAGAAGGCATACGGGGTGAAGACGACGACGTGGCTCGAGGACCGCGGCCAGCAGGTGGTCCGTCACCGCGAGCTCTCCATCGATGGCGACGGAGATCAGTTCGGCGACGAGACCTGGGAGCCCGGGCGTCCGCTGATCGACGAGAACGCCGCGCATCTCGACGCTGGCTCGTCGTACACGACACACTTCAAGGACACCGTCATCGATACAGGTGGCACCTATCAGGACTGCAAGACCGATCAGTTCGAGGTCGTCAGCACGGATGACACCGTGACGGTCCCGGCCGGGACGTTCCAGGCGCTGAAGCTGTCGCGCACCGACAACGGGAGCACGATCTGGTACGCGCGCGGCGTCGGTCGCGTGAAGCAGACCGGGGCCACGTCGACGTACGAGCTGCTCGACTTCGCGATCCCCTGATCGCGGTGGTCAGAACTGCCCGACGAACGCGACGCCGTTCTTCATCGGCACGATCGGCACGTCCTCGCGGAGCAGGCGCGGGATCAGCAGGCCACCGATCGCGCCGATGCCACCTCCCACCAGCACGTCCGAGAGATAGTGCTTGTCGGCCGCGATGCGCAGGTACTCCGTGGACAGCGACAGCGCGATGCCGGCGCCCCAGATGTACGGCTCGGTCCAGTAGCCGCGCCAGTGCGCCACCATGCCGGCACTCACCGTGATCGCGAGGCCGAGCGCGCTGTGCCCCGACGGAAACGAGAGGTTCTGATCCGGCTCGAACCGCACGTCGGTGCCGAACCGGGCGAACGGCCGCTGCCGGCCGACCGAGAACTTGAGCGCCTGGATCACCAGCTCGCTGATCGCGACCGTCTCGAGGACCGTCACGCTGTCATCGATGATCCGCGGCAGTCCCGCGCCGTGATCCGAGGCGATCAACAGGCCGATGCCCACGATCGGTGCAACGACGTACGCGTCGATGCTGCTGAGAAGATCGGCGCGGCGCGTATTGTCCCAAACCAGCGCGTTGCGCGCCGAGCGATCGAAGCCCGGGGGCTCGCACCACCGGCACTCGCTGGGCCCGATCTGCTTCTTGAAGATCTCGGTGCCGAGGTACAGGAGGCCACCACCGACCGTGATCGACAGATGGAGGACCCGCTTGTGTCCTCGCTCCCCGCTGTACCAGGGCTCGCGTGGTTTCGGATCAGCCGCGACCGGGGCCGTGGCCAGACAGAGTGCGAGCAGCATCGCGACGGGCTTCACGGAACCGGAACGCTATCATCCAGCGGCGGCGTCGCGCGCGTCAGGTTCCGGCAACAACCGCTACAAGCAGCCCTTCGCGAGCGGGTCGTGCTGGCACTCGATGTCGAACCGGATGGGGGGACGCGGCCGGCGGTCGTCGAGGTCGGGCGCGAGCGCGCCCTGAACGCCACCACGAGCGCCGGCGCGGCACAGGTCGGCGGGCTCCCACTGGGAGAGCGTCGCACCGGGTGCGAGCAGAGCAACGACCACGGCGAGCGGCACCATGGCCATCAGGACACCCGCAGCCCGGCCACGTTGCGCTCGAGGCGCGAGGCCGGCTGATCAGGGGTTCGGCGCGACCTGCACGTCGGCCATCACGGCATAGTGATCGCTCGCGCAGATGTCGCCCTCGCGCTCGGTCAGCGCGACCTCGCAGCGGTGGATCGTGCCGCGGCCGTCCTTCTTGCGGCTGGTCACGAACACGTAGTCGATCCGACGATCGATATCGAGCGAGCGCAGCGGCCGCGTGAGCGCGTTCTCGCTCGACCATGTGATGCCCTCGGTGGGACCGTCGGTGGGCCCGGGCTCGCGGTGCAGCCGGAGCCACGCGTCCTGGAAGTGCGTTCGCCGACCGTCGAGGGTGGTCAGCCCGCGCAGATAGCGGATCTCGTCGGCGTCGGGCGTGGCATTGAAGTCCCCGCACAGGATCTGCGGCGCGCTGGTATCGGTGCGCTCGGTGCGGATCGCGGCGTCGATCGCGAGGACCTGCCGCTCGCGGGCCGCGCCGTCATCGAGGCGGTAGTGGAGGTGCGTCGTGTGAACCCAGACCGGGCCGCCGTCGGTCGCGACCTGCGCGGACAGGAGAAGCCGCGCGTCGGCGGGACGTGGATCCGGCAGCTGGATCGAGCGTGGGTTCGCGACCGACCTCGCGATGATCGCGAGGCCTTCCTGCCCGGCGGGGAGCTTGCCGTGCTCGCCGTCTTCCCAGCTCACCGCGACGGCGTAGTGCCCCGAGTAGCCGAGGCCGTCCGCGATCACGTCGGCGGTCGTGCGACCGGACCGCCCGTCGAGGGGGCGCACCTCCTGGAGGCAGACCACGTCTGGCGCCAGTGCCCGCAGCTGCCGGATGGCGAGCGAGAGGCGCTGCTCGAGCGGCGCCTCGGTGCCCCACAAGTTCAGCGTGACGACGCGGAGGTTCGCTCCCACGCGGGCAGCGTATCAGGTACCGCGGTAGATGCAGCGCGATGTGGGGGTCTCGGACACGACCACCTCGACGAGCCCCGGCAGGCCGGGCGCGAGCTTGCGCCACCACCACACGGCGAGCAGCTCGCTCGTGGGATTGGCGAGGCCTTCGATCTCGTTGAGCACCTGATGATCGAGCTGCTTGACCAGCGGCAGCGCGTGTTCGTCGATCTCGGCGAAGTCCATGACCCAGCCGCGCTCGGCATCGATCTCGCCTTCGATCACGACCTCGATCGAGTAGCTGTGACCGTGCATCCGCGCGCACTTGTGCCCGGCGGGCACTCTCGGCAGAAAGTGAGCCGCTTCGAACCGGTAGAACCGCTCGAGGCGAGTCTGCATGTCGCGCGCTTTGTAGCTCACCCGCGCATGCTAGGAAAGCCCCGTGCGCCGTAGCTGGGCTGGCCTCGACAAGCGGGTCTGGCAGATGGCGTTCGCCCGCGCCGTCAACACGATGGGCCTGTCCCTGGTGATGACGTTCCTCGGGATCTACGTCGTCGAGACCCGCGGCTACCCCGCGTGGTCCTACGGCCTGATCGCCCTCGCCGCGAACCTCGGTCAGTCCGCGACCAGCGCCTGGGCCGGCGACCTCTCGGACCGGATCGGCCGCAAGCCACTGATCACCACGGCGCTGTTCGTCCGCAGCGTCTTCATCGCCTTGCTCGGCACGCAGATCGCGCTCTCGGCGCCGCTGTGGAGCCTGGCGCTCAACATCATCATCACCTCGTCGCTGCGTGGCTGCTTCGAGCCCGTGGCCTATGCGCTCGTGGCCGACGTGTGCACGGAGGAGCAGCGAATCCCCGCGTTCGGCCTGCAGCGCATGGGGACGAACCTCGGCTGGGCGATCGGGCCCTCGCTCGGCGGCTTGCTCACGCTCGTCGTGCCCTATGGCGTGGTGTTCTACATCGCGGCCGGCGGCATGATCGCGGCCGCGCTGGTCACGCTGCGCGTCGAAGATCCCGTGAAGCGCTCGACGGCGCCCGCCCCGTCCGAGCCGATCGGCGCCGCGTTGCGCGACGCCTTGCGCGATCCGATCCTCAAGCTTCTCCTCGCCGGCACGTTCCTGTGCGCCCTCCTCGAGACGCAGATGTTCTCGACGTTCTCGATCTACATGACCGACGAGCTCGGGCTCGCGAAGTCCGACGTCGGCCTTCTCTACTCGATCAACGGGCTCGGCGTGCTGTTACTCCAGTTTCCCGCGTTGCACCTGATCCGCCGCCTCGGCGTGAAGCGCACGCTGCCATGGGCGTCGCTGCTCGACGCGATCGGCTTCGGCCTGATCGGCGCGGGCTCCGGCTTCTCCGGCGGCGCGATCGCGATGATCACGCTCACCGGCGCCGAGGTCATCTTTGACCCCGCGCACCAGACCGCGATCGCCGAGGTCTCGGATCCCGCGCGCCGCGGCCGCACCTATGGGGTCGTCAGCTTCGCGCAGATGATCGGGATCGCGATGGCCCCCCTGGTCGGTGGCATCTTGCTCGACACGATCGGCGACCACCACGCTGCGATGTGGGCGACGATCGCCACCATTGGCGGCGCGCAGACGCTGTGCTTCTTCGCGTTCGTGCGCCGTCGCGCCCTGCGTTAGCTGCCGGCGAGGGCGGCGATGCGCTTCCGGATGATGTCGGCGTCCCTCGCGTTCGGCGCCGCGCTCACGTACTGGCGGAGCGCCTGCAGGGCCTTCGCCTTGTTCCCCTGCTGTGCGTACGCGAGACCGAGGCCGCGGTAGCCAGCCGCGTACCCCGGATACAGCGCGAGCGTCTGCCTGTAGGCGCTGATCGCGCCATCCACGTCGCCCGAGAACAGCTTCGAGTTGCCCGTCTCGTACGAGGTCCGCGCGGCCGCAAGGGTCTCCGCGCTCGGTCCCTTCGCCGGCCCGGTCTCGTTCGGAGTCTTCGTGGTCTTGCCGATCGTCGTCGGCGTCCGCCCTGTCGGGGTGCGGCCCGTCGGCGTGTTCCCCGTCGGCGTGCGGCCCGTCGGCGTGCGGCCTGTCGGTGTGTTCCCCGTCGGTGTGTTCCCCGTTGGTGTCTTCCCCGTCGGATCCGGATCGCTCGCAGAGCCGGATCCAGCTTCCTGGGTCTCGGCAGATCCGGCCATGTCGCTGCCTTCGGCAGCCGATCCGTTCGGAACCGGGTCGTGCTTCGCGATCACCGGCTTGTCTCGTGTCTCCTTGTCAGGCCCGCGTGTCGCCATCACGATCACGACGATCGTGACCAGCGCGACTGCGCCGCCGATGATCGCGATCAGCTTGCGCGAGACGGCCGGACGGACGATCGGCAGCGAGTCCGTCTGGTTCCAGCGCTCGTCGCGAGACGGCTCGAAGGCAGGTGCAGGCGCCGCCTGCA
>JAYVLW010000156.1:0-2611 GCA_043759315.1 Myxococcales bacterium | reverse complement strand
GCGGCTGTCGGTCGTCGTCGTGTTCCCGAGCTGGCCCGAGGCGTTGGTCCCCGTACACCGCATCTCGCCGCTGCCCAGCACGGCGCACGTGAAGTTGATGTTCGCGGCGACATCGACCACGCCGCTCGCGAGCCCCGCCATCGGCGTCGGGAGGTACCGCTCGGTCAGCGTGTTGTCGCCAAGCGCCCCGGTTTGATTGTCGCCCCAGCAGTACGCTGCACCTCCGACCACCGCGCACGTATGGTAGCCGTCGGGCGAAGCGATCAACTTCGTGACTCCCGTCAGCGGCCCCGTGTTGGTCGGGTTGCGCACCTCGTTGGGAATCGCCGTGTTCGCCACGCTGGGACCGGCGCCCAGCGCGCTCGTTGGAAAGCCCCAGCAGCGAACGGTGCGATCAGCCATCAGCGCGCACGAGTGGTAGTAGCCCGCGGCCACCGAGATCACGCCGCTCGTCAGTCCCACGACCTGCACCGGGCTCGCGGCATAGGTCGCCGTGACTCCATTGTCGCCCAGCCTGCCCGAGCCGTACTGCGCTCCCCAGCACTTGACGCCACCGTTCTGGAGCGCGCACGAGTGGAACTCTCCAGCAGCGACCGCGGTGACCCCGGTTGCCATCCCCGTGACGACGGTCGGTACGTGCCGCTCGGCGATCGTCGCGTCTCCGAGCTGACCCGCAGAGTTGTCGCCCCAGCACTTCAGCGCACCGGCTGCGATCGCGCACGTGTGCCACACGCCGGCGGCGAGCGTGGGTGGCTGGAGCTGGCTCTGGGTGGACACGCACGTCCCCGTCGCGTCGCAGCTATCACCGATGACCGCGCAGTCCGCGGGATCATCGCAGGCGCCGCCCGAAGCCGAGCGCGGCCCGCAGCCAGAACTGATACAGGTTTCGGCGCAATCGGCGTTCGCCGCGCAGGACTGGCCGGAGCCTCCGACACACCGCGCGCTCGCGCAGACGTCCCCCGGCTCGCAGTCATCGGTGTCGAGATCGTCGCACGGGCCGTTGCGCGGCGAGAACGGCTGACACGAGTTGGCGATGCAGGTCTCCGTACACTCCGTATTCGCGGCACACGCAGAGCCGTCGGAGAGCCGATCGTCGAATCCGAATCGGCCACACGAGGCCACCGCGACGATCCAGCCGAAGATGACGCATCTGCGTGGGAACATCATGTTGCGCCGCTAGCTCTCGTCGCGCTCGGCGATGGGCTCGGCAATGGGCTCGGGGATCGTGGCCGGAGGCGATGTTCCGGTGGCGCTGGGTCGCCCGCGGTAGATCTCCGGATCGACGATCACGGAAGGCTCGGCGCCTTCTCGCTCGGCGGCCACGATTCTCTCGGTGGTCGCCCTCCTTGCACGCGCGCGTTCGACCATCCACGCACGCGGCTGCAACCGCCGTTCCGCCGCGACATCGGCGAACCACGCCGCCGTGCGCGGCGGAACCGGCTGTGCCGACCACGATCACTGTGCAACGTTCGGCCGCGCTCGCGCCGGTTCGGTGTACCGATCCGGTACACGACGTCCATCACGAGAACGCCGGCAAACATTCGACGACGCGTGCCGCACTAACGTACGCTTGTCGTCGAGGGAGTGAGTCGCGGCGCGCGCCGGTGACGGACTCTCGTCGGTTGTATGACGGCTCCAGTCTCTCGACGATTCTCGTTCCTCACGATGATGCTCGTGCTCGTGCTCGTCGCGATCACCGTCGGCCTCGCCTATCGTGGTTGGAGCTTCTACAAGCTGTCGCTCGAGGACCGCCCCGAGCACGCCGAGTTTCGCGTGCTGCGGCCGAGCGGCGTGATCGGGAACGGCTACGGCTGGGTCGCTGCGATGTTGATCGTGATGAACCTCTCGTACTTGATCCGGCGTCGGTTCGGCGGATCACGCCTCGGTTCGATGCGGGTGTGGCTCGACCTCCACGTGTTCACCGGCATGCTCGCCGCGTCCCTCGTCTCGTTCCACTCTGCGTTCCAGCTGCGGAGTCCGATCGCGACCGCGAGCACCGTGAGCCTGACGCTCGTCGTGCTCACCGGGCTCGTCGGCCGGTTCCTGTTCGCGCTCGCACCGGCGGGCGAGCGCGAACGGCTTCGCGTGGCCCTCGACGCGATGCCGACCGAGCAGCGCACCGAGCTCGCCGATGCGATCCACCACGAGCCGGGCCCCGCGGTGCCCGCGAACGCCTCGCTCCTGCGCAGCGTGCTCGCGATCCCCGGCTGGCGCCGCGCGAGCAAGCGCCGCCGTGACAGGATCACCGCGCTGCTCCCGCCGCGCAGCGGCATGTCGGCGACCGAGCGCAAGGCCAGGGCCGAGCTCGCGCGCGCGGCCAGCGCGGAGGCGCGCGCCTCGGGTGTGAGTGCGTTGCTCCGCAGCTGGCGTGCGATCCATCGCTTCTTCGCGCTGCTGATGCTCACCGCGGTTCTGCTTCACGCCGGTGTTGCCTGGTACTACGGCTACCGCTGGATCTTCGGATGAGCGCGCAACGCCTCGCGCTCGCCGTATTGTTGCTGGTCCTCGGCGTGACGCCCCACGCCGCGGCGCAGGTGCTGTCCCCCGGCGCGCTGTCGCAAGCGCACGCGAGCATCGACGGCGACGACAACTGCGGGAAGTGCCACGAGTC
>JAYVLW010000155.1:0-22536 GCA_043759315.1 Myxococcales bacterium | reverse complement strand
CTGCTCCAGGCCAACGACGTGCACGTCGTCGCGGTGGCCGATGTCGACAAGGTGATGCTCGACGCCGCGATGGCGATGAAGTCGGGCCTGGTCGGATACCGCGATTACCGCCAGCTCCTCGCCCGATCCGACATCGATGCCGTCGTGATCGCGACGCCGGACCACTGGCACGCGAAGCAATCGATCGACGCCGCGAACGCCGGCAAGCACGTCTACTGCGAGAAACCGCTGACCCTGACGATCGCCGAGGGGCGCCGCATCGTCGAGGCCGCGCGCGCGAACACCATCGCGTTTCAGACCGGCAGCCAGCAGCACTCCCAGTACCACTTCCAGCTGGCGTGCGAAGTCGTCCGCAACGGACGGATCGGACAGCTGACATCGATCGAGACCGCCGTGTGGCCGGGTCCGTTCCAGACCCCCCTCGCAGCGGCACCTCAACCGGACACGCTCGACTGGGACATGTGGCTCGGCCCGGCTCCCGAGGTGCCGTATCACCAGCTGCGCGCCGGGCGAAGCTTCCGCTACTTCCGGGACTACGGCGGCGGCGCGATCACCGATTTCGGAGCGCACAACCTCGACATCGCGCAGTGGGGCGCCGGCTTCGAGCTCTCGGGGCCGACGAAGATCCGCGGCACGGCGGCGTTTCCGCCAGGGAACGCCTACGACTCACCCACGACCTTCGATGTCACGTACACGTACGCGAACGGGGTCACGCTCCATCTGGCGCCCACCGACGACATCTGGTGGACCGAGTTCTTCGGCACCGATGGCAGCGTGCGCGTCGACTGGGACGGGGTCACGGCGAGTCGGCCCGAGATCCTGGACTATCAACTCGGATCGGGGCCGATCGTGATCTCGACGAAGACCAACCACTTCGAGAACTGGTTCCAGGCGATCGCGAACGGAACACTTCCGATCTGCCACGCCGAGATCGGCCACCGCGCCGCTACGATCTGCCATCTCGGGAACATCGCGGTCGAGCTCGGTCGCGAGCTGACCTGGGATCCGGCGGCCGAGCAGTTCGTCGGAGACGCGGAGGCCAACGCACGGATGTCTCGCCCGCAGCGCGCTCCGTGGACGCTGTGAGCTTCGACCGCTTCGCGGCGGCCGTGTTGGGAGCCGAGCTCGTCGTCGGGCGTCGCGTTCAGATCGCGCGCGCGCAGATGCCGAGACCGGCCAGGCACCGCGGGAGCTCCGGCGGGCACTCCGTGTTCACCATGCACGTCTTCGAGCACCGCATGGTGTCCGTGCCTTCGACGCACAGCGCGCTCGCGCAGTCGTTCTCGCCGGCGCAGGTCGCTCCGGCCGGGCCGGTGCCGCGCGCACCGGGCATGCAGTAGACGTGATCGGGATCCGCGGCGTGGCAGCGCGTGCTCGCGGGGCAGTCGTCGTTGCTGAAGCACGGGCACGCGTTCGCGGTCGTGCAAACGGCCGGAGCATCGATCGTCACCGGAGCCGCATCGATGGGAGGGGAGGCGCCGTCTCCGCATGCCGCGAGCAGGAGGGCGATCGACAACACCGCGTGCTCGCTCTGCATCGCGCCGAATCTATCAGCGCCCTGGACAATGGTCCCGCTCCGGGCGGCTCGGTGGATCCGGGCATCGGGCGATTGGCCACCCGGATCGGGCTCCCGCGCCTTCGCGGCGCCCTCGATCGCGTAGACTGAGGACCGGTGACCCCCGACGACATGCGGGCCGAGCTCGCGACGCGGTTCGCGGCCGCCGCGAACGACGCGGCGTTGTGGCTGCCACCAGCGCTCCGCGAGAGCATCGTGTTCGCCGGCCAGCTCGAGGGCGAGCTCCCCGAGGTGCTGCTCGCGCACTACACGGATCGCATGCCGGCGGAGCGGAGGGAGCAGCTGGACGCGCGCGTGCCCGACGCCTGCCACGCGCTCCTGCGGCGTCCCCTCGACCTGGCCCACCTGCCCCGGTTGCGCGCGGCGCTGGCTGGCGTGCACGCGGCGCTCGCGGAGGTCGCGCTCGATCCCGGCTTGCTGTTCGGGGCCGCGACCCCGACACCGGAGCAGCTGGTGGCGGCGCAGCCCACGCTGGAAGCGCTGTATGCGCCGACGCTGTTCGGCTCGGGCGTCCCGATGCTCGGAGCGTATCGGCACCAGCGCGCGATGCTGACCGCGGAGCTCGACGCAGGCCACGACGCCGACGCCCTCCTCGATCTCCGGCTGTCCGGCCACATCGTGCACGAGCTGTGTCACGGCCGGCAGTACGCGACCGCTGGACCGCCACCGCCGTGGATGGTGGTCGAGAGCGCGGTCGTCGAGCTCGGCCGGGTCGCCCTCGAGGCGCACGTCCTTCCGTCGGCGCCGGGCGAGGCGGTCGCCGGCGTCGCGCTGTTCGCGCTGCTCGGAGGTGGCCTCGCGCGCCGGTTCGGGCGACGTGCGCTGTGGCGGATCCTCGGCGAGCCGCACGCGTTCGCCACCGAGTTCGGGCCGCGCGCCGCGGCGGTGCTCGCGGTCGCCGGCTGGCAGGACTGGAGACGCCGCCGCGAGCCACCCTTCGCGCGCGACGCGCTGGAGGCCGTGGCCTGGGTCAAGCTGGCGGATGCCTGCCTCGCGGCCCCCGAGGATCGCGATCCGCGGATCACCCTGATCAGCCGCGCGACCGAGCTCGATCCGCTGGTTGCACCGCGGGAGCTGCCGGATGTCCTCCACACCGCGGCGGCGATCCCGTGGTCCGCGCTGCCGTGGTGGAGCGAGACCGCCGATGCACGAGACGATGCGCTGGTCGCGACCAACGTGCGCTCGCTGTTCGCCGTGCATCGGTTCACGCGCACCTTCGAGACCGTTCCCGACGAGCTTCCCGACGGGCGGCTGATGCTCGAGGTCGAGGCGTGCGAGCTCCACGCGGCGCCGCGGCCGGCGGGCATCTTCGTCGAGCCCGCGCGCGCGCTGTTCCCACCGCCGCTGGCGCGACGCCTCCACGCTCGCGGGGCGCGCCGGATCGTCGCCGACGGCGTCACCCGTGCGGATGCGAGCGCCGTGGCGTCCGCGCTGTGCGAGCTCGCCGCGGGCGCCCACACCCTCGACGCCGAGAGCCGACTGCGGTTCGGATGAGCGCGCAGCTCGTCATGATCTGCGGCGGTCGTGGCACGCGGTGGCCCGGGCGCCCACCGGGCGTTCCCAAGTCGATGGTGGAGCTCGGTGGCGAGCCGCTGGTCGCGCGGCTGTGGCGTCAGCTGAACGGCTTCCACACGGCGAGCGCGCCGCCGATCTTCGTCGTGGCGGCAGGCGAGCCGATGGTGCCCGCGTTCGTCGCCACCGCCGTCCCGTCGGCGACGGTGGTCACCCAGCCCGTGCCCGACGGCGTCGCCAACGCGGTGCGCCTCGCGCTCCCCCACCTGATCGGCCCCGCGCTCGTCGTGCTCGGCGACGTCGTGCTCGACGGCGAGCTCGCGCAGCCGCCACCGCCCGCACCCGCGCTGGTGATCTGGCGTGACGCTCCGCCCGCCGTGACGATGCGAAACTTCGGGATCCGTGTCGGCGCTGGCGGGGCGCCCGAGACACTCACCGAGAAGCCCGCCGATCCGACCGGCCTTCTGTGCGGCCTCGGCCTGTACTGGCTGACGCCCGAGGTGATCGAACGATTCGGCGCGACGCCGGTGAATCCACGGACCCAGGAGCGGGAGATCACGGCCGCCCTCGCCTTCGCGATGCGCGGCACGCGGTTCGGCGTGTGGGCGTTCACCGGGCGCTACTTCAATCTCAACACGGCCGCCGATCTCGCCGATGCCGAGGCAGCGGTGGGTGGAACGTGACGCGCCGGCCGCTGTACGTCTACTACTACCCGGCGCACCACCCCACGCAGAGCGGCTGGTTCGAGTGGGACCTCGTCCGCGCGGCGCGGCCCTGGTTTCCCGGTCACGCGAAGCCCGATGTGCCGGTGTGGGGCGAGCTCGATGACTCGCTCCCGACGACGATCATCCGGCAGGCAACCGCGGCGGCGGCCGCGGGGATCGACGGCTTCGTGTTCGATACCTGGTGGCGGCCCGACGGCGCCACGCTGTACGGCGAGACGCTGCGAGATGCGGTGCTGCCGGCCGACGCCGACCTACCACCAGGGTTCCGGTTCGGGATCCTGTGGTGCCCGGTGTGGCCGCGCGTGGCCCTGCCCGTCGGCATGGACGATCCGCTGTCCGCGCAGGGCACCGATCGGCTGTTCCCGTTCACCGGCGCCGATCTGATCGCGCTGGTCGACTACCTGTTGCCGTACCTGTCCCATCCGCGCGCGATCCACATCGACGGACGCCCGCTGCTCTCGGTGTTTCACGGCTGGCGCCTGGCCGCTGAGCTCGGGGCTGGCGCGCCGGAGGCGATCGCTGCACTGCGCGACCACGCGAAGCGGCGCGGCCTCCCGGGCCTGTACCTGACCGGCTGCATCAATGGCCCCGACGATGTCCAGGCGCTGTCGACGATCGGCCTCGATGCGCTGACGTCGTACGTGTGGTGGCCCGACTGGAAGGGTCCACCGCGCCAGGACTACCGCGCGCTGGCCGCGGCGCGCCGCGCGGACTGGGATCGCGCCGCGGCACAGCTCTCGATCCCGTACTTGCCGTCTGTCGCGGCCGGCTGGGACGCGACGCCGCGCGGCACCCGGGCGTGGGATGGCCAACGGATCGGCTTCCCGTGGACGCCTGTCGTGGAGGGCGCCACCCCGGATGCCGTCGCCGCGGCGGTCGCCGGTGCGTTCGCATTTCTCGACGAGCGCGCGGCCGCTACCGACCACCCCGTGCTGATCGCGTCGTGGAACGAGTGGAGCGAATCGCACCGCCTCGAGCCGTGTGCGCGGTGGGGCGATGGCTTCCTCCGCGCGCTGGCGGCGATCGATCGAGACCGCTAGCCCGCCCGAGCGTCACCAGCTCGAGCCGGCACCGCCGCCGCTCGAGCTCCCCCCCGAGAAGCCCGAGGACGACGACGACGATGATGACGATGACGATGACCACGAGGAGGAGGAGGACGACGACCGGGTGAGCTGCGAGGTGTACCGAATGTGCGTGCTGACGTGGCTGCAGTTGACGCAGCTCTCGCGCACCTCGATCTGACCGCCGTGGTCGTAGGTGGCGGAGACCAGGGTCGTCGAGCTCGAGGTCATCGTCTTGTACGCGCACCCCGAGCACGTGCCGTATCCGGACAACCAGCGTCCATGCCGCAGCGTGCGCGAGGCCTGACAGCCGGGACACACCAGCACCTCGTAGTCTACGGAGCGGATGCGCTCCTCGGTGCGCTGGCCGTCATCGAGGTGCGCGTCGTCGGCGACCTCGTCGAGTGCGATCATCTGGCGCGGAGGCGTGCACGCGAAGCACATGCGACGACGCCGTCGGCCACGGATCGCGAGGGCGGAGCCACCGCCGCCGAGCAGGGTCAGTCCACCGAGTGCGATCGGCAACATCGGATCCACGCCGCCGCCGCCCTCGGAGGACGAGCTCGCCGACGGCGCTGGCTCGGTCGTCGCCGGTCCAGAGACCGCCGGCACCGTCGACGGCTCGGTCTTCGGCGCCACCATGCCGTCGGATCGGTACTCGCCGGGTGGTGCCGTGCTCGTCGACTCGCCCGGTGCATCGCGGAGGTGATCGACGATCGCCTGGACGCCCGCGATCAGGCCGAGGTCGAAGCGCTTCGCCTTGAACTGCGGGACCATGTCGCGCGTCTGCATGTCGGCGAGCCACTCTGCCGGCAGCGCGGCCTCGATGCCGCGCCCGGTCTCGATCTCCAGGCGCCGCCGCTTCATCACGAGGAGCACGAGCACGCCGTTGTTGGTCTGCGCGGACCCGATGCCCCAGGTGTTGAACAGGCTGGTCGCGAACTCCTTCGGCGTGCCGCGCACGTCGTCGACGGTGACGATCGCGAGCTCGATCCCGCGTCGCGCGTGCAGCTCCTCGGCGACCGCGTCGAGCCTGGCCTCGGCGTCGGCGGGAAGCACGTTCGCCTGATCGGCGACCCAGTGGTCGGGACGAGGACTCTTGACGTCGGCCACGGAGACGACGTTCATCACCACCACGGCGAGGACAGCAGCACCCATCTCGCGAGCATCGCATCGAACGCGCTCGTTGGGCGTCGGATCCGCGGGGCGCACGCGTCAGATCACGACCGTTAACGCAGCGGCACCACGAACGGGGTCGGATCGCGCCGCGCCAGCACGTGGTGCGTGGTCGGTGCGGCCGCGAGCAGCGGTTGCACGATCAGCTCGGTCCCCTCGGGCCGCAGGTCGAACACGGTGAAGCCCTGCGCGGCGAGCTCATCGAACACGGCAGCTTGCGACGAGCCCAACGCCGCGAGTTGCTCCGCGTGCAGCTCGACGAGGAGCTCCGGATCTCCGCGACCGAGTCGACGCCGCGCACCGCGGAGGACCGCAAGCTCGAGACCTTCGGTGTCGATCTTCGCGAAGTCGACGGGCTCGTCGCCCAGCTCGTCGAGGGTCGTGATCGCGACCTCGATCGCCGGCGCCGCCGCGGCGCCCTCGCCGCGCACGAGGGAGCTCAGCATCGTGTCGGTACCGCCGTAGAGCGAGGCACGCCCGACGCGATCGCCGACCGCGGCGGTGATCACCCGAACGCGATCCGCGAAGCCGGCCGCGAGCACCGCGGTGCGCGCCCGGATCGCACTGGGCTCGAACGGCTCGAGTGCGACGACCCGGCCGCCGGGTCCCACCAGCGATGCGAGCAGCAGCGTCCAGGTGCCGACGTGCGCACCCACGTCGACCACGTGATCTCCCGCGCGAACGAGCGCCCGCGCCAGACCCGCCAGGTGCGGCTCCCACGCGCCCAGCCGGATCATCATGATCGACGTCCAGTCCCCGAGATCGATCTGCACCACACCGCCGGGCACCGCGAGCGCGACCTCGCGGCCGGCGAGAGCCCGGCACAGCTGCGCCACGTCCTGCTCGGGTGCGCCCGGCGCGTAGAGGTTCTCGATCGCACGGACGAGCGACGCGTCGTCGAGGCCGGGCAGCCCGGTGCAGCCCGTCACGCCGGAAGCCGTTCGAGGATGCCGTCCTCGACGGCGGTCACGAACGCCGCGCCGGCCCACGGCGAGATCCGGAACTCGGGGTGAGCCGAGAGGAACGCGCGGACGGCGCGATGCGGGTTGTCCTCGGCCCAGCGATCTGCGAGCTGCATCGACGTATCGAACACGACCAGCTTGCCCGCGCCGACGACCAGCGGCGCATAGGCCAGAAGCTCCGCGCCGACGTGGGCGGTGGAGTGATCGGAGTCGAGAGCGATCACGTGAGCGCCCGGGCCGTCGATCAGCTCCGCGACGCGCGCGACGATCGCGGGATCCGCCGAGTCCCCTTCGATGATCGTGATCTTCGCGCCCAGCGGGTGCGCGGCGATCGCCTCGCGGACGGTGGGATCGACGCGGTTCTCGATCGCGATGACGTGGCCCGTACCGAGCAGCGAGAACATCGACGCGTAGAACATCGCGCTCCCGCCACGGCACAAGCCGGTCTCGATCAAGAACCGTGGCCGGACCTCCGCGAGCAGCATCTGCATCCAGATCAGATCCGACGGCAGCTGCAGCACCGGAAACCCGAGCCAGGTGGGGTACAGCCACAGCGCGTGGGTATCGAGTGCGTCGCGCGACCACCGCAGGCGATCGCGCGCGAGCTGGTGCGGCTCCGCGGGTGGGCCGAGCTCGGGGAAGTGCCCGAGGTCGTCTGCCGGCTCCACCAACCACCTCTCGTCGATCAACGCGCGGACCTCGGCCTCCGCGCGAGAGTGCTCGAAGCCGGTGGCCTCGAGCGCGGCGATGCAGTCATCCTCGCTGGCGGGGCGGCGTGCGACCTGCTGGAGCGAACGCCAGCCCGCGGCTTCGACGGTGCGGCGCCCGCCCGTGCCGCGGTGCGCGAGCGTGACGCGCTCGCCCTCGGGCACGTGCTGGTTATGCCAGCGGTGGACGTGATGCGAGATCAGAAACAACCGGGTCATCGGATCAGGGGCACAGCTGCGGGGAGATCTGAGGCACGTACTCGACCATCGGCGACAGGCCGACCTGCGCACGCAGTCGATCGAGCTGCGGCGGGTCCTCGACGGGAAACGGGATCCATCTGTGGTCCTTGCACTCGCCCTGTGTGCCGTAGCGCTGCAGCCGGCCTTCGGCGCGCGCGACGCGATCGAACAGGAGTGCGTAGCCTTCCGGATCGACATCCTTGGTGGCGACGAGCGGCTCCATCAACGTCAGCATCTCGCGCTGGAAGCCGGGGTCGGTATCGGCGTGCTGGACGAGCAGCCACGCGTCTTCCTCGGTAGCCTTGCCCCAGTCGCGCGCGGCAAACCAGCCGTGCCTCGCGACGAGCCGCCGCAGCACCGCGAGGTTGCGCGCGTCGACATCGAGAGCGAGGTAGACCATCGAGACCATGAAGTAGTCGGTTTCGGGCTTGTCGAGCTTTTGCTCGATCGGCCAGTTCCAGCGGAGACGCACCAGCTGATCGACCTCCGCCATGTCGTGGAGCACGCGCGTCACCCACGCGCGATCGTCGAGATTGCCAGGTCTGGCGATCGCCGCCTTCCGGGCAGTCGCTTCCTTGTAGAGGGGCGTCAGCTCCGCGATCACCCGCGCGTGCTGATCCGGTGGGGGCACTGGCGTCGGGCAGACCGGCGGCGCGGCACGGCACGCGACGAGGATTGTCGCGACGATGGTGACGACATTCCGCATGCGCTTCATCGCACGGGACGATAGCGCGTGCCCGCGGCCGTGGGGCTGGCTACTGGACCGAGCCGCCGACGACCACGTAGCCGGTCTGCTGCTTGATCTTGACGTTCTTGAGCGCCACGCCGCCGAACGAGGGCAGCGGAATCACACCGACCGCGCCGGTGCCGAACGACACGATGCGCGACAGGCCGAACGACGTCACCGCTTCGAACTGCGCGTTGGACAGCTGGTTCGCGCCGTCGATGTTCTCGTCGAGGATGTCGACGTAGATGTCGGGCGTGCCGACATCGAGGCGGAGCGCGCCGGTCGCGCCGTCGTTGACGACCTTGAGGTCGACCTCGGCGTTGAGCGCAACCTGGGTCGCGATCGAGCTGCCGTTCTTGAACGTCGCGATCAGATCGCCCACCGTGAGGCGGAGCGCGTCGTGGTGCGCGTCGAGGAACGGCGGGACCTTCGCCGACAGCTCGACCCGGTCGTACAGCTTGCCGACCTCGCCGTAGCTGCCGTTCTTGAGATCGATGCCCGCGTCCATGCCCTTCGCGGCCCAGTAGCTGGTGAACAGCTGGTTCGCGGCGTTGTCGACGACCGCGAGCTGGAAGCCCTGGTTCATGTCCATCACCGGCGGGACGTCGGTGACGTAGACGAAGCCGCGCGACGCGCTGTCGCCCTGTGCGCGGAGCTTGGTGTCGAGCTCGATGGTCGCGCCCGTGACGTCGAAGTCGATGCGCGCCGGGGTGACCTTGACGTCGACCTTGGTGCCGAGCACGTCGACGGTCTTCACGGTGTTGAGGCCGGCGAGCGACGTGTTGAGGTACGGCACGGCGAACTTCTCGGCGACGAAGCCGAGCACCGGACCGAGCATGGTGTCGAGGTGGAGGAGATCGACGATCGAGCCGGGCACGCCGCCGAGGTCGACGTCGAAGCCGGTGATCTTGACGTTCGGGTTGTCGAAGTGGATGTCGAACTGGCCAGCCTTGATACCGACCGTCAGCATTCCGGAGATCGTGATGTGCGAGGCACTGATCGTGACGTTGCGCGAGCCATCGAGGCACGACACCGCCCACTGGAGATGTGTGCCGATCCGCGGGCGATCGAGCTCGGCCTGCAGCCAGATGCCGCCGGGCTGCGGCGCGAACGAGATCTTCGAAGCCGAGCCGAGGGTGGTGCTCGTGACCATCGCCTGCGCGTAGAGGCAGTCGGGCACGCCATTGACGGTGCCCGCGTCGACGACCGGGTTCATCGGCGCGACGAGCGCCTGGAGGTTCGTACCCGTGAGGAATCCGGTGAGACCCTTGCCGAGCGCGTCGAACGTCTGCGCCGTCATCGCGGCGGTGATGGCCTGAGGCACCGTGCTCGAGATCGGCTCGAGCGCGCCGGCGACGACCGCGCGGGTCTCCTTGCCGGTGTTGTTCTGCGCGTCCTTCGCGATCGCGTGCAGGAGGTTGGTCCCGGCATCGACCGGAACCGTCGCCTTGAACGAACCGTCTGCCTCGACGACCGCGGCGACGCCGTTGACGGTCAGCGAGGTGACGACACCCGAGTCATCGATCGCCGTACCGGCGACCACGACCGAGGACACGTCGCCCGCGAACGTGCCGCGCGCGGGTGTGGTGATGTGGATGCGGGGCGCCGTCGGATCGATCGCGGGCGCGTTGGGATCGTATTCGGAATCGCAGCCCGCCGTCAGCGAGACGAGGGCGGCGAGGATTCCGAAGGTGGTCGAGATCTGGCGCATGTGGCGGCTCCCGGGGTCATGGGGAGCAACATCGATGCCACGCCAGAGAACCACTTCCCCTGCTGCGGCGCATCCGGGATCGCCACGCGCGTACTCCTCCGATCCTGCCACGATATCCGCGTGCTGCGCGGGTCCTTCGTGCTGACGACGAGGGTCTTCCCCGGAGCCAGCGCGTACGTCACGAGCAGCACCACCATCGGCCGCGCGCCGCCCGGTTCGAGCCCGAGCTTCGCGCGGACTTTGGTGGGCACCAGCGGCGTCCCGTCGACGGAAACTGTAAGCGGGGCCATGGCGAATGCAGCCAGCACGTTCTCGAGCGCGCCGAGCGCTTGTGATTTCGGTGCGCTGGCCGCGCGCGCGAGCATGGTCTCGGTGGGCTCGCCGGTCCCCGGACGATAGCCCACGAACAGCACCACCTCGCAGGCTTCGACCTGCACGACCACGTTCCGCGCCGGCGGGAACGTATGCCCCCAGGCGGATGGGCAAGCCAGCCAGACGGCAAGTGCAGTAGCCAGTCCGAGGGCCCTCATGGCGACAACTCCGGTAGCGAATCGAACTGCTGGCGCACGTCCGGGCGCGGCCTGGATGGACCGGCCACGCGCGGCAGCGCGGCCTTGGGCGCGCTCCAGCCGTTGCCGTCGATGTCGACCCAGATCGGGTTCGTGATCGCGTACGGCGTGCTGGTGTGGATCTGGTTCGGCTTGAGCGTCGCGGTCACCGGCAGGCTCGAGAGATCGAGGCCCGCCGACAGCGCCTTGATGATCACCGTCGCGTCGAGCGGTGGCAGCTCGACCGGCGACGACACCGGGAACATGTTCGTGGTGCCGTAGGTCTCCGCGACGACCCAGGCGTCCTTCGTGAGGTTCAGGTGGACCACCGCCTCGTAGTCGGTGCCCTGCGCCGCGGGGATCGCCTGGTCCGCGACGATCGCGCTGTTCGAGTAGATCACGAGGCGGTTGACCGCGCCCCAGGTCGGCGCGCGCACGCGGACGCGGACGTCGATGCTGCCGCCCTGCGCGACGATCGTGTCCCCGATCATCCCGGTCCCGATCGTCATTTCCACGAACGGTGCGCTCGTGGTGATCGCATGGTGCCCGCGGATCGCGGCGACCACGTCCTCGCGCGTGAAGCCTCCGGGGGTGTCCTTGCCCTTGCCCACGAACAGCAGGGTGCGCGCGTAGCCCGGCTCGTCGCCGAGCATGTGGTGCGTATCGGACGTGCCCATGCCGGTCGCCTTGTGGCCGCGATCGAGCATCGTGAACCACGTCTCGACCACGCCCGGGAAGCTCGGCTTGCCGTCGCTGCCGACGACGACCTGCCCGGGCACCGGCTGCGGGTTCGGGAACGGGCCCGGTGGCAGTGGGTTCGGCGCCTTGAACGTATGGACGTTCTCGATCTTGCGGCCGGTGAGCAGCTCCACCGCGTCGAAGTCGTAGCTCATCTTGTCGGGCTGGAACTCGTCGCCGTACGGCGCGAACACGCCGAGGATGCCACCCGGCGTGTAGGGCTCGGCGGTGAGCGAGTCGATGAAGAACTGCGCGAAGAATCCGAGCACCTGCTGCCGCGGGTGGTTGACCTGCACGATGGTGGTCTTCGGATCCACGCCAAGCGCGCGCAGCTGATCGAACAGCTTCTGCGGCGGCTGGTTGGCCCACACGAACTCGCCGCCGCGCGTAGAGCCCGGGTCGATCTTCAGCGGATAGCCGTTGAAGTGGCCCATCTCGAACGTCGTCAGCTCCATGCCGGGGATGCCGAGCAGCCACGGGTCGAGCCCCGACGACGCGATCACCGGCGCGTAGTCGGTGATGAAGTTGTGATCGGTCGCGACCGCGACCTCGAGCCCCTCCGCCGCGCAGCTGATCACGCGCTGGTCGATCGGCGTGCCGCTATCCGTGGAGGGCTGGGCGTGGATGTGGAAGTCGCCGGCGACCCAGCCGTCGCTCGTGAACGCGCGCCGGAGGACGAGCTGCTCGGCGACGAAGGCGCCATCGGCAACGGTCACGCGCTTCGTGGTGACCTCGTACTCTGGACCGCGCGAGACCTGGATGTCGTAGGTGCCCGGCCGCACGTGGGCCTCCAGCCGGCCATCCTTGGTCCACCACGCGCCCTCGATGAATCGATTGCCGCCATCGAACGCGGTCGGCCGGCGGCGCTCGCCGAACGGCAACGAGAACAGGAACGTCCGCGGGTCCTTGCCCTGGTTCGCCGTGTCGAACGTCGCGATCAGGGTGACCTTCGCCGGCGCGTGACGGCCGAGCTCGTCGATCACCGCGACCGCCACGGTCGCCGGCGACGCCATCTGGATGAGCACGCCGGTCTTCTCGTTCGCCTTGACCACCATCGTCTGCGTCGCCTGGGTGACGCGATCATCGGCGAGCACGCGGTAGTTGTAGGTCCCCGGCGGGAGGTGCGCGATGAACCCGCCGCCGTCGTCGGTCTCGATCTGATTCGCCGGCTGGTTCTTCGCATCGAGGATGAAGATGTTCGCGTGCGCGACCGGCGCCTGCGTGCGCTCGTCGACGACGCGCCCGCCGAACGTGCCGGTCGGTTGCTTGCGCAGCTCGTAGATCACGTCGGTGACGCTCGCGACGTCGCCCTTGCCGATCACGAAGTAGGAGGTGAACCGGAACGATTCGCCCGGGCCGAGCTGTGCCGGCGGCTTGGACATGAACACGCCCGCGACGCCTGCATACGTGAACGGGATCAACATCGAGTACGGCGTCAGCTCCTGGCCCGGATAACCCGCCTTGTACGTGGTCACGTAGTTCGACGCCGCATCGGGGATGGTGAGCCCGTACGACACGCCCTCGCCCTTGCTCGCGAGGAAGTCGACCGCGAGGCCGGGAAACGACGGGAACCCGCCGGCCTGCTTGTAGCTGTCCTCGATCGCGTACTTCACGTTGAAGCCGGCGACGCCGGGCGCGAACAGATCCTGCTCGCCGCCGAGCAGAGGGAGTTGCCCCATGGGGACGCTGAGCTGGATGTTCGCGACGTTCGGGATATTGCGGCCGAGCAGATCGTCGAGCTGCGTAGGATCGAGGTACGGGAACGGATGCGCTCCGCCGTTCGGGGCGGTGTTCGTCACCACCGTCTCGATCTCGACGTACTGGGTCCCGGGAAACAACCGGTAGATGTTCTGAAACCCCAGCGTCGCCGGGTTCATCAGGCCGGTGTTGAGCAGCGCGATCATCTGCAGCAGGTCGCCGCCCGTGCCGGTGACCGTGACCTCTGCGGGGCCACCGTCGCCGCCGCGCTTCGTGATCTCGACCTTCGTCGGGTTGATCACCGTGAACAGGAAGCCCGGCAACAGCTCGGCGAGCTGGTCGTTGCCGTGCTGACCGACGCCGTCGCGGCGGAGGTCGGCGTCGATCAGCGAGCCGCCGAACGTGGTGTTGACGCGGCCGTAGGTCGAGATCTGGCCGGCGACGTTGGTGACCCCGGTATCCGAGACGATCAGCCGGATCCGATCGTTCTCGAGCAGGAAGTCGCCGACCCTCCCCACCGCGTGGGGGCCGCCGATGGTGTCCTCGAGCGTGCCGATCACCTGGGCGCGCGCCTGTGGCGCCGCGTCCCCGCAGGCGCACAGCGCGATCGCGGCGGCGATCGCGGTGCGGTTCACAGCGCGACCTCCGCGGCGAGCTGCACGCGATCGTTCGACAGGGTCCGCGCGCCCTGCTCGACGACATGGGTGGCCTGGAGCTGCACGCGCATCCGATAGGCTGGCACGGCCATCACCGCGCCCGCCGTGTGCTCCATCACACGATCAGTCAGGATCAGCGATGACGGATCGAGGATCCCGAACCGGTAGCCGATCGCGATCGGGAGCGCGCCGTCGATCCGCACCGCGAGCTGCGCGTGCGCGCCATAGGCGTTCTGGACCGGGCCGCCGGTGGTCGGGAACGAGGTGCGCTGGACGACGACGCCCGCTCCGAACGCGACCGGACCACCGACGATCCGCGCGCCGACCGAGCCCTGCAGATCGTCCTCGTTCATCAGCGCCTGGACCTGGCCCACGGTGCGGCGATTGAATCTGCCCGAGGCCACGACGTAACCGTCCTTCGGGAGCTTGACGAGCGCGGACATCGAGATGGCCGGCGTGTCGTTGTCGTTGTTCGACGCGTACTCGTCGGCGCCGTTCTGCACCGCGACCTCGAAGCCGAGCGACGGGACGGTGGTCGGCCCGACGCGCTCCATGCGCAGCGCGGCGCCGAGCGAGCGCCCCGGCGGCAGGCCCCCTGTCTGGTAGCCCTCGGTCGCGCGCATGCCGCGGCTCTCGATCGGCTTGTCCACGAACTCGCGCGCCGTGTCTCCCTCGAGGTTCGGATCGACGAGCGTCTCGAAGTACCCGGCGCGGGCGACGACGTCCCCCGACACCACGACATCCGCGTAGGCGTCCTTGAGGCCGACCTTCAGCTTGCCGTCGGTGGTGTTGACCTGGGCGCGCTCGTCGACCGCCCCCTCGAACGCGAGCACGAACCGCATCCGGTCGCGGAGCTTGCCACGCACGCCGATCCGCGCGTTCTGCAGCTCGAACCCGTCATCGCGACCCACGAAGATCACGTTCGGATCGTTCTGCACCATCAGGTACTGCAGCCGCAGGTAGCCGTACGGCTCCCACGCGAACATGGGCGCCGCCTTGGCATCCTGATCCGGCGGCACCGGCGCCACCGCGCTGGTGGGCGCCGGATCGATCGGCGCGGGCGGCGGCTCGGCCGGGGCGCCGGCTGCCTCGTCCTGGGGATCAGCGAGAGCAGTCGGGGTCAGCGCGGCGATGACGACGATCGCGCCACCCAGGCGAACGTACATGGATCATTGGTATCACGGCCCGATCACGCGATCGTCGCGAGCCGGTCGCATTGATCTACCTGCGCAATCCCTTCGGGATTGCTGCGCGGCCCACGTTCGTGGGTCTTGCGATCGCGATGCCGTAACGCGCCAGCGGCCCGGCAATCGACACGTCGACGGCCTTCCGCAGCGCCGCGCGTCCCACGGCGTCGTGACCGCCGAGGCCGGTCGGTAGCGGACAGCCGTCGCACGCGTCCTCCTCCCACAACGGCGCGTAGACCTCGATGGTCTCGCCCGCGATCCGCGCGAGCTGCGCCCGCTCTTCATCCGTGAGCAGCTCGTTCGCCCAGTCGAGGAACCAGAACCCGAGGCGGGCGTGCGGTCCCTCGTCGGCGAGCAGACGATCGAGCACGCCCCTGACCAGCGGCTCGCCCGCGAGCGCGCGCGAGCGCGCCATCGCCGGCACGCTCAGGGATTCGCTGACGCACGAGGTGGTCACCGCGATCTCGGCCGCGCGCATCAACGGCCGCGCGCCCGGCGTGGTGACCGGCGCGATCGCCGCGAGATCGAAGCCGAGCGGCACGGCGCCGCCGAGCTCCATGGTCAACCGCGCCGACAGCTCGACGTGAAACAGCTCGTCGACCACGATGTCGGCGCTCATCGCGATCAGGTCGACCGGCGCGCCGCACGCCAGCATCTGCGTGGTCAGCGCGGAGAACGCGGCCGCGCTCGCGTACTCCGTGAACACGCCGTTGCTCCAGATCCGCCGGGCCTCGAGACCGTGCGCGTCGGGATAGCGCGACAGATCGAGCGAGCCCCACGGCAGCTCGTCGATCCCGGGCCGCGCGCGGTGAAGCCGCGCCTCGGTCGCACCGCCGCGCCACGACAGCTCGAACGGCGTCATCGCGGCCCCTGGTAGGGAATGCGCGCGGTGACGTTGCCGCACGCGGGTGCACCGCTCGGCAGCGCGCGCGGCCTGGCCATCTCGATCACCATCGGCTGGATCAGCACGATGGGCGACGCGGACCGGGCCGCCGGCTTGTGTTCCGCGGGCGGGCTCGACATCGCGGACACCACCAGCGGCGCCGCGGCGACGGCGACGACGGCGAGCAGCATGCGGAGCTCGCCTGTGTAGCTCGCCGCCTTCACGGGCGCCTCCGTACGCAGTCCGCGGGCCGCGGCGCGCGGCTCGCGACATTGCCGCACGCGGGCGCTCCCGAGGGCATCGTCCGCGGCTGCACGATCAGCTCGACCAGGCCGGTCAACGAGAACGTCGGCGCCGCGGGCTGGGCGGGGCGGGAGCTCCACGGATCCGCGCCCACGATCGCGGCCCCTGCCCACGGGTCCGCCGCCGGTGTCCGGGAACCAGGGTCCGACCCCATTTCCCGGACAACGGCCGGCGCACGATTCGCGACCGGCGCGCGCGGCGCCGGATCTGCGGCCACCGGGCTCGTCGTGAGGGCCACCACCGCCAACAGCTTCGTCACTCGCTTCGTGGTCATCGCTGATCTCCTGTTCGAGAGAGAAGACGGGCCACGAAGCGGACTGTTAACAGAGCGTGCGGCGCACCGTAGGTCCGTGGATCCACGGACGATCCGGCTAGCCGCGCGGGGTCACCTTCCACGGCACGGCGGCGGCCAGCACGTCGGCGAACGCCCGGGCAGCAGCCGCCGCTTGCGCGGCCCGCTCCCGCGCCTTGCGCGCCGCGCGCGCCGCGCGCTCCTGCTGAAGCGCCCGCGCGTCCTCGGCGCGCTGCGCCTCACGCCATGCAGCGCGCTCCTCGGCGGTGCAGTCGTCATTGTAGCCGCCCTTCCCCATCGTGTTGCCGCATGCGGGTGCACCGCTCGCGAGCGTGCGCGGGGATGCGAGCGCCCCCGCCGGCGCGCCGATCAGGATCACCGCGGTCAGTAGCTTCGTCACTCGGTTGCTCATGTGTGTCCTCCTGCAGCGAAGGACGAGCGACCGCGCGAAGCGTTAACTACAGGCGATAGTGAATCTGGAACAGCGTCCACCCGCTCGTCGGGCCGCCGTTGCCCAGCGCCAGCATCTCGACCCGGTTCATCAGCACGAACTCGAGGTGCGAGTCGAGGAACAGGTGGAGGTTGATGTCCGCGCAGTCGCGATCGAGATCCTTGATCCGGATGTTCGAGTCGTAGTGGCCGACGCCGACGTCGAGTAACAGCCACGGCTTCAGCGACACCGATCCCATGAGGTAGCCCAGCAGGTGCAGCGGCGCCCCACCGGCGGCGTTCGTCCCGCTCTTGTCGATCAGCTGGTTGACGTACTGGAGCTCGGCCTGGAGGAGCAGCTTTGCCTCCGGGACATGGAGCTTCGCGGTGAGGCCGCCGCCGAAGCTCTGGTCGTCGACGGACTTCTTGAACATGCCCTCCGCACCGATGGCAAGCGTCTCCTTGGGCCGGACCTCGACGTACGCCATGCCGCCGCTCGAGTGATCCACCGGATCGATCAGCGGATCCTTGATGAAGCCGGTCAGGTGGGCCTCGTACTTCGGCTGGATCAGCGCGACGTGAAGGCCATAGGTGTCGGCGTACAGCCGCGTGTTGCCGTACTGTCGCGTGTACGCCGGGTGCTCGGCGAGGCGCAGACCATAGACCGGCATGAACCGGCCGACGCGCGCGTACAGCCCGGCGTTCTCTCCCGGGTTCTGCTCCCACATCACGTAGTGCTCGCGCGACCACACCCGCGTGGCGTTCTCGTTGCCGACCTGCGCGGGGCGCGGACCGGCGTTGACATGGACCGAGAAGCTGCCCGACGTCACCGCCGCGTACAGCTCGTACTGCATCGGAAAGAACGTGAGGATGTTCGTCGGCGTGTGCATGTATCCGGTGCCGCTCCGGAAGTCGCCGCCGAGGCTGAACCACCTGGGCAGCTTGAGCGCGTTGTACATGACCTCTGGCTGATCGGGGAACAGCGCGTTGGCCTCGGCGACCGCGAGCCCGTTCTCGTTCAACAGATTTCCGCCGGCAGGCGAGATGTGACAGCCGGTGCACGTCTGATCGTAGGCGAGCTGGAACTGCGGATAGGCATGCGCCTGCCCGCTGGACAACCACGCCGTGGCGAGCGCGATGACGAAGATCAGGCGCTTCACTGGCACTCCCCGTTGCGACAGACCTTGCCCTGCAGGTTGCAGTTGTTCGCGTCCTTGATCTCCGAGAGCTTGTACGCCGCGTTCTCGACGACCTTTCCGTGCGTCGGGACCTTCACGCACGGCAGCGCGTACGGCCCCAGGCAGGCCGCGAGGCCGTTGCACACGCCCGGCGCACCGAAGCCGATCCAGTCCTCGATCAGCGCGATGTCGGCGTCGGGGATCGACGCGTTGAGCGGCATCCGCGGCGCTCCCGGCTGCTCGAGCGTCAGGTTGAGGACCAGGCCCGACGAGCTCGCATCGTCGTCGAACCGGATCAGCTGATCGTCGCCCTGGAACGTGGCGCGAGCGCCTTCGATCGTGTCGAACACGAAGCCGTCCGCGCCCTTGAACGTTGAGTGGCAGGTCGCCGCTCCGCAGCTCGGAGCGAGGATCGCCTCGGTGATGTAGTCCAGGTTTCGTGGGCGCTGGTCGTCGCTCGTGCCGCAAGCGGCGAGGACGAGCGCGACCATGGCTAGGCGCTGCATGGCGCGCACGATAACGCACGCGCGGCGCCACCGCGACTTGGGGTGATCGCTACTTGGTCGAGCGAGCGCGGACGCGGCGCAGCGTGGAGCCGCCGCCTGTCGAGCGCGTGATCCGGGGCGCGATGCGTGCCGTGGGACGGCGCGTGCGGCGTAGGGTTCGCCGAGCTTGCGAGGCAGCTAGTGTCGGCGGCGGCTCGGCGCGATACGCCATGGCCTCGCGGATCGCTTCGCGCATCACCAGCCGCACCCCCGAGTGCGCGTCGTCGATCGCACACACCTTGTTCATCGTCATCCCGGCCGCGAGCGCGATGCGCTGGACCACGTCCTGCGTCAGCTCGTGCGCTCGACGCGCGGTCCGTCGCCACGCGACCCAGAACCCACCGGACGGGTGAAGCCGGCCCACCACGTCGGTGAACCGACGCTCGAGCTCCTCGAGTGACTCGACGAACAGGATCACCACGTCGACCGGCGGGAGCCGCAGATCGTGCGTGATCCGGACGTCATCACTGATCAGCGTGCGCTCGAACGTACCGGGTGCATTGAGCAGACAGACCTTGTGGCCTGCCTTGATCCCCAACTTCTTGGGCAGTGGATGTCCCGGGTACCCAGCCATGACGTTTGGGATAATGCAGCCGCCACGCGGGAGGTCAAACAGGAAGCCCAAAACATCTTTCAAGTTTCAGAAATCCCTCAGTTCCGGTGCGATCCCACTGCTCCCGGATTTTGGTGAGGCCGGGCACCCTTCCGCCCTCCGATCGGGGGGGTTTCAGTGCCTTCTCCGAAAGGCTGACGGAGGCCGGGTCCGTTCCTTGACATTCGTGCCCGCGTTCCTCACACCCAGGTTCCCCGCATGCCGCATGGCCTCTTGCTCCTCAATCTCGGCACCCCCGATGAACCCACCACGCCGGCCGTGCGGCGCTACCTCCGCGAGTTTCTCGGCGATCCTCGCGTGCTCGACATCAATCCGATCGGCCGCGCCCTCCTCCTGAACCTGATCATCCTGCCGCGTCGGCCCGCGAAGAGCGCGCACGCGTATCAGGCGATCTGGGACGCGAAGCGCGGGTCACCGCTCCTCTATCACTCGCAGGACCTCGCGGCCGGCGTCGCCACCGCGCTCGGGGCGGAATGGAAGGTCGAGCTGGTGATGCGCTACGGCAAGCCTTCGATCGCCAGCGGGCTCGATGCGCTGCTCGCCGCGAAGGTCGATCGCATCGTGGTGATCCCGCTGTTTCCGCAGCACGCGATGTCGTCGACCGAGACGGCGGTCGCGCGCGTCACCGAGCTCGCCGCGCAGCGCCCCGGCCTGCCGAAGCTCGAGTTCATCCCGGCATTCTTCGCGGACACCGGGTTCCTCGACGCGTTCGCCGCGGTCGGCGCCCCGGCGATCGCAGCGGCTCGCGCCGACCACGTGCTGATGTCGTTCCACGGCCTGCCGGTGCGTCACATCCACAAGACGGACGAGACGAAGGGCCACTGCTTCAGCTCGCCCGCCTGTTGCGAGACCCTGACCAGCCCGAACTGCTACCGCGCGCAGTGCTATTCGACTGCTCGCGCGCTCGCGGAGCGGCTCGGTCTGGGCGCCGACAAGTACACGGTGTGCTTCCAGTCGCGGCTGGGCCGCACGCCCTGGATCCAGCCGTTCACCGATGTCGTGCTCGACGAGATGGCAGCAAAGGGCGTCAAGCGGCTCGCGGTGATGTGCCCCGCGTTCGTCGCCGACTGCCTGGAGACCATCGAGGAGATCGGGCTGCGCGCGAAGGCGCAGTTCACCGCGGCCGGCGGCGAGGAGCTCGTGCTCGTGCCCTCGCTCAACAGCTCGCCCGCGTGGGTCGATGCCGTGGCCAACCTCGCCCGGCGCCGGTTGGATCACGTGCGGCTCGCGGTAGTCTCCGGCGCGTGAATCCGCTGCACGACGTCTACGGCGATCTCCTGATCGTACGCCCGCCGGTCCCCGCCACCGTCAACAAGGCGGGGGCGAACTACAAGAGCGAGGTCACCCACCTCACGTACTCGCCGCGCCGCGCGTACGACGAATGGTTGTCGATCCTCGACGCGATCGTCGCGTGTGGTGGCGATGCCATCTACGCGTTCGAGGCGGCGGACGATCCGTACCTCGACCATGCCGCCCTCGAAGTCGACGCGAGCGGTGCGATCCATCCGGCGGGCTCGCGGGACACGCTGGGCCAGCTCGACGACGTGATGACGGGCCGCGTGTTCGCGGCCAACGGACCCTGGGTGACGATCCGCGACGGCGTGCTGCGCGCGGTCATGCCGCACATGCTCGAGCATCGCGTGATGGAGGTGCCGTACTACGCGAACCTCCTCGGGGAGCTCGCCACGGCTGCGAAGCTCGATCTCGACATCGCCGCGAACCCCCACCGCTGGGAAGGCATGGCGGACGTCGCCACGGTCGGCGAGCGCGTCGTGCTGACGTACGCGGTCCCCGGTCACTATGACGCCAACACCACGCCGAAGAGCACGCGCTCGTCGCGAGCGGGTGTCGCGTTCGCCGCGGATCACGCCGGCGTGCCCGAGGCGTCGCGGATCTACGCCGAGCTCGTCTATCCGCACTTCCACGGCGACACCGTGCACTTCGGTGCGCGCCCGACGAGCGGACCGCCGGTGCTCGCGCACTACGCGGGTGGCCTCCATGGCGACGGCGCAGCGATCGTCGCCGCCGCGCTCGGCGCCGATCGCATCCTCGCGATCGAGCAGCACGACGCGGTCGAGCAATACGCCGGAAATTCGCGGCAGGTCGGCTCGGGCGTGCTCGTGCCCGACGGTGTCTCTGCCGGGTTCGCGGCCGCTCTCGAGCGACGGGGCCTCGTGACGCACCGTGTCCCACTGTTCGAGCTGTTCGGGAAAGCCGGCGGGGGGCCCGCGTGCGCGACGCTCTACCTTCCAAGGAGCCTCTCGGTCTCCGAGAGCCTGCCCTTGCGTTACTCGGCATCACGCGATCTCGTCCGTGCCCGGCGCGACCGAATTCCACAGACGTTACGAGTGGATCCGGCTTACTTCGCGAACAAAGCCCGCGGCTGAGGGGGTGATCACCTCGGCGAACTAAAGTGCCGCAAGATCTGGAAATCGTTTCACCGAGGGGATATCAACGCCTCCATACGTATTGGACCGATCCCCGGCGCGGGACCGGCCGGAACGACAACAAAGGATTGTCTTCACATGAATCGCTTGTTCCGCCCTACTGTTGTTGCCGCCCTGGCCGCAGGCGTCGCAGCCTCTTCCTCGGCATACGCCAACGTTGAAGTCGGCGGCACCGCCGGCATCCACGTCTTCAGCGACACGAACGAGCTCGGCGTTGCCGACGTGCCGATGGCACCGTCGGAGCGCAACTCCGCGTTGTTCGGTCTCCGCCTCGGTGTGTTCTTCGGCGACATGATCGGCGTCGAAGGCGAGGTCGGCGTCGTGCCGAGCGAGTCGCGCACGCTCGTGTTCGACATCTGGAACGTCACCTACCGCGCGCATCTCGTCGCGCAGTTCCGTGCCAACAACCCCGCGACCAAGCTGGTCCCGTTCGTCCTCGCGGGCGCCGGCGCCTTCCAGGTCGTGGACACCAAGGGCCCGGACACCATCGCCGAGGACACCGACTCGGCGATCTATGTCGGCGTCGGCGCGAAGTACCGCGTCGACAACGGCTGGGGCCTCCGCGCGGACGCTCGCCTGCTGTTCGTGCCGTCGAGCAAGGACGACGGCTTCACGCAGGACT
>JAYVLW010000154.1:0-13545 GCA_043759315.1 Myxococcales bacterium | reverse complement strand
TGAACGTGCCGATCCACGACTCGGGTCCGAGCTCCTGCTGCAACACCTCGCGCGTCACCACGACGGCGCGCACGTCCTCGACGGCGAGCACGCTCGCGTTGCGTGGCTCGCTCGCGAACATCGCCGCCTCGCCGAACACGTCGCCGGGTCCGAGCGTACGGAGCGAGATCTTGCGACCGCGCTCCTCGCGGAACGCCTCGCAAGTGCCGGAGGTGATCACGTACGCCTCGTCGGCGAGATCACCCTCCTGGACGATCAGGGTCCCGGCCGGGAACGGCCGCGCGGAGAAGAAGGCGCCGCGGTGGAGGAACCGCTCGATCTCGTGGCGCAGCGCGCCGACGGTGGCGTAGCGATCGGCGCGCTCGCGCGCGAGTGCCTTCATCGCGATCGTCGTCAGCGCGGCGGGCGGTGTCCGCCCGAGCGCGACCTCGTTCGGCGGCCGCGGCAGCCCCGCGCGCGCCGCCGCCATCGCCGCCGCCTCGCTCGGCCCGGCGTACGGGGGCATGCCGGTGAGGATCTGGTACAGCACGGCGCCGAGGCCGAACACGTCGGTGCGCTCGTCGATGTCCTCGGTCTTGCCCCACGCCTGCTCCGGGGCCATGTACGCGCTGGTGCCGATCACCGTGCCGCGCTCCTCCGCCGCGGATCTACGCGGCTTGACCTCGGCCGCGGCCTTCCCGGCTCGCTCGAGGACGAGCGCGCAGCCCCAGTCCATCACGTAGACCTGACCGAACTCGCCGATCATGATGTTGGACGGCTTGAGGTCGCGGTGGATCACGCCGCGGCTGTGGGCGAACGCGACGGCGTCGCAGACCTTGAGGAAGATCTCGAGCAGCACCGCGAGATCGAGGTCGGGCCGGTGCTTCAGCTTCTTCAAGCGCGCGGACAGCGTCTCGCCTTCGACGAGCTTCATCATGAACTCGGGCGTAGTGGCGGCCTCGTGGGCGAAGTCATAGATCGGGACGATGTTCGGATGATCGAGCTGGCCCGTGATGCGCGCCTCGTCGACGAACCGCTTCATCGCATCGGGGTGGTGGACCAGATCCGGATCCATGACCTTGAGCGCGATGTAGCGCTCGAGCCGGCGGTCGTAGACCTTGCGGATCACGCCCTGCCCGCCGCGTGCGATCTCGCCGCGATCCGAGAGCCGGCCGGCCGCCGGCGCCGATCGAGCGCCGGTCCGCGGGACCTTTCCAGACCGCGCGGTGGTCTTGGCGTCGCCCTTGCGCCCCGAGCTCTTCGTCGGCATGGACCCATCGTAGCGCAAGCGCGCGATCGCTCAGGCAGATCGTACGCACAGGTCGAGCGCGCAGCGACGCGCGCGCGGCTCCCAGCGGCATCCGCGCGTGCTGCGCGCGAGCCCTCACCTGGCGCGACGCGTGCACGACGGCGGTGAACATGGGTTCGTCATCACTCTCGAAAGCGAGCGCCCCGCGTGGGCGAGCGCGGTATTTGATCGCGGCAGCGGGGCTGTCCACGTTCGGGATGCTCGTCGGCCTCCGGCTCGCGACCTCGTCCGAGGTGTCGGCCCGGGCACCGGCTCGTCGCGAGGCGAGCGAGCGCGCAGCGGCCGCGGGCGAACGACCCGCGGTGGTCGCCGCCGCCGAGGCTGCGGCACCGTCGCCGTCGGACGTGCGTTCCGCGCACCTCGATCCGCGACAGCAGTTCGCCGCGGCGATGATCGATCGCGGCGAGCCCGTGCCGCCCGCCAACGTGATCACGATGATCGAAGGCGGTCTCGCCGCGACCGGTCCGAGCTCGGAGCCGTGGACCCGCGATGCCGAGCATGCGTTCGTCAAGCTGGAGTCCGAGCTCGGATCGACGCTGCGCGACGCACGGTTCAAGATCTCTCGCCCGAGCTGCTTCGCGGCCGGGTGTGTGGTCACCATCGACTACCCGCCGGGTACTGACGTGATGGCGCTCGCGCAAACGATGGTTACCTCCGAGGCGATCCGCGGCTGGCCCGGCGGCAAGCTCGCGTCTCCTTCGATCGACGGTGTGGGCGGTGCGCCCTCGAACCGCTGGGTCCTGCTGCGCCCCGACCAGCTCTAGCTGCACTTGCAATGGCTACCGCGGACCACGGGGCGTGCATGGTGCATCGCCTCGGCTGGTGCCGCTCTTGATCGTCAGGAGACTCTTCGATGCGTACTCTTCTCGTCACCTCGTCCGTATTCGCGCTCGCCCTCGCCGGCACCGCCCACGCCACCACCTACCACTACAGCGGTGCAGCCTGTCAGCCCGAGCAAGCGAGCGACGCCGCGCTGGCCTGGACCAATGGGGCCGGTATCGGCAACAAGGACACCGCACCGTTCGGCAACCCGATCAATGTCGTCTGCCCGCTCGTGGGCATGGAGAGCTCGACCCAGACGGAGACCGAGCTCAAGGCCCGGCTGTGGGATGGGAACGGCGGAGCTCTCGGGATCGGCGGGTTCTGGCAGATCGATAGTGTGGGCCTCGGCACTGCTTACTGGAGCAGCATCAAGTACGCGTGCGCAGCCGCGAACGGCTGTAGCAGCCCGACGTCGTTCACGGGCGGTGGCTACGTGCGGTGGACGGGGGGCGAGCTGTTCGCCCCGCCGATCACCAACTTCTCGACCTACAGCTTCCGCGCGATGATCCCGGGCCGGTGCTACGACACGTCGTGCTACGCGATGTCGTGGGTCCAGGCGTACTGGGCCAGCCACGTCGAGCGGTGATCCGAGATCGGCGCGCCGGGTCGAGCGGTCAGATCGTGCGCACGAAATGTGTTTCCGGAGGGATGCGCTCGTAGTTCCAGATGGTTGCGGGTGGTCCGACACGTGCTGGTGATGGTGCCGGAGGTCCCAGCATGCATCCGTCCCTGATTCGTCTCGCGATCCCGGTGATGGTCGTGCTCTCCGGCTGTCAGCTCCTGATCGGCATCGAGACCACCGATCCTCGCACGCTCGCCGTCGCGATCACGGCGGAGGGCATCGAAGCTCCGGTCGTCGTCCAGCTCCAGTCCGGTGATGTCGACGAGACCATGACGGTGACAGCGGACGGCGCTTCGACCTTCACGTCACTCGTCGCCGTAGGCCACGTCTATACGGTGAGCATCGCGGGATCGCCTACCTGCTACGTGGGAGCGACCGCGTCAGGACTCGCGACGGCGGATATCTCGATCGACCTCGCGTGCGCCGGCGCGACGCGCCTGGACGCGCTGACCCTCGAGACGCTGAACGGGGGGCAGCCGTCGCTCGCCGCGGGCGTCTTCGCTTACGACGTCACGGTGGGCGAGCTGCAGCAGGTGACACGCGTGACGGCGACACCACGTAGCCCCAACGCCACGCTCACGATCCAGGGCGAAGCCGTGGCCTCGGGAACGCCCTCGCGCGACCTCTCCCTCGGTGGCGGCAGCAACACCGTGACGATCGTCGTGGATCATCCGGCCTCGCCGAGCCTGCGCACCACGTACACGCTCGGCATCTCGCGATCCCGGACCCTCGCCCACGCGGCTTACGGCAAGGCATTTCCGACCCCGAACGACCTGCTCGGCTACTCGCTGGCAACCGACGGAACCCGGATCATCACGGGCGCCGTCCACGATTCGACAGCGACCGACCCGTCGAACCTCGCTGACAACAGCCAGCCGAGCTCGGGCGCCGCGCACATCTTCGTGCGCAGCGGTGCCGACTGGGTGCGCGAGGACTCGCTCAAGGCTCCGAACGCCGAGGGCACCGCGCTGTTCACCGACGGCGATCTGTTTGGATACGCGGTCGGGATCAGCGGTGACTTCGCCGTGATCGGCGCGCCCTTCGAAGACAGCGGGTCGACGAACCTCTCGGATAACAGCACGCACGATGCCGGCGCAGCGTACGTGTTCCGGCGCAGCGGCGCGGACTGGGTGTTCGACCAGTACCTCAAGTCGACGCTGCCCGTAGCGAATGGATGGTTCGGATACGCGGTTGCGATCGACGGCGATACGATCGTCGTGGGTGCGCCACACGAGAACGGCTCCAGCAACACCGCTGGTGGGCAGGTGTTTGTCTATCGCCGGTCGAGCACGGTGTGGACTCTCGAGCAGACCCTGCAGGCAAACCCGGCGACCGCCGATGGCGACAGCCTCGGGTTCGCGGTCGCGATTCAGGGAGACACGATCGCGGCGACGGCGATCGCGGGTCACCCATCCGTCGCCAGCGCCGGATCGGTGCGCGTGTTCAGGCGGGTAGCGACCACCTGGACGGCGGAGGCGGATCTGATCCCGGCCGCGGGCGCGTTCGCCAACGACTTCTTCGGCGGTGCGATCGCGGTCGACCACTCCACGCTCGTGATCAGCGCGCAGGCGCCGATCGCCGGCAACGGTCCCGGCGCCGCGTACGTGTTCGAGCGCGGCGCGACCACCTGGGCCCAGGTCCAGAAGCTGGTTCCATCGAACCCGACGGACAACGACTTCTTCGGCCGGTCCGTCGCGGTGCGAGGAGATCTGATCGCCGTCGGAGCGTTTCACGAGGATGGCGGCGGTGTGGGTGTCACCGCGCCCGACTCGGCAAACGCGTCCAGCGACGCCGGCGCCGCGTACCTCTATCGCAAGACGTCGACGTGGCCCGCATCGGAGACCCGATATGTGAAGAGCTTCGCGCCGAACGCGGGCGACGACTTCGGCCAGAGCGTCGCCCTCGGCCCGGACTTCCTTGCGATCGGAGCCGATGGCGAGGACAGCAGCTCGACGACGGGCCCGAACGAGGGGGCCACCAACGCGGGCGCCTTCTACGTGTTCCGGTGAGCAAGCTCATCTTGCTGAATTTCCCGGCTCGACCTGGAACGGCATCGGTCGCGGCTCCACTATGTGGGGACATGGCGGCGGAGCCGACCCGGGAGGACCTCGACCTGCGAGGGCGTGACGGCGACACGCTGCTCATCGCCGGCAAGGGGCGCGTGTGGACTCGCCTGCTCGACAAGCGGGTGGTCGTGATCGGCCGCGATCCGGCGTGCGATGTCGTGGTCGACGATCCGGTCCTGTCGCGCGAGCACGTCCGCCTGAGCCTCGGACCACCGACGACGGTCGAGGATCTCGACTCGCGCAACGGCACCAGGGTCGGCGGCAAGGCGTTTCGCGGTGGCGGGCCGATCGCGATCGATCCGGGCGAGGGCTTCACGATCGGCGGGTTCTCGTTCCTGATCATGACGGCCGCGGCGGCGGCTCACCCGTCGACGCAGCGCTCGTCGATCGACCGCATGACGATCGAGGATCCGTCGGTGGATGCGGCGAGCTCGCTGGTCAAGGACGTGGCCAAGGGCGGGATCAATGTCCTGATCCTCGGCGAGTCGGGGGTTGGCAAGGAGGTCCTCGCCCAGACCGTCCACACGCTCTCGGGCCGCACCGGCCCGCTGCAGAAGATCAACTGCGCCGCGCTGTCCGAGCAGTTGCTCGAGGCCGAGCTGTTCGGCCACGAGAAGGGGGCGTTCACGGGCGCGGTCGCGGCGCGGACCGGCCTCCTCGAGGCCGGCGCCAATGGCACCGTGTTCCTCGACGAGATCGGAGAGATCCCGCTGTCGGTTCAGGCCAAGCTTCTCCGCGCGATCGAGGCCCGCGAGATCGTCAGGATCGGCGCGAACCGTCCGACCACGATCGACGTTCGGTTCGTGTGCGCCACCAACCGCGACCTCGGCGCAGCCGTGACCGCGAAGCAGTTTCGCCACGACCTGTACTTCCGGATCGATGGGATCTCGCTACGGATCCCACCGCTGCGCGATCGCCGCGGGATGATCGCACGACTTGCACTCACCTTCGCCCAGGCGGCGGGCGTGAAGGGTGGCCTCTCGCCGCAGGTGCTGACCGCGCTCGAACAGTATGCATGGCCGGGTAACGTCCGCGAGCTCAAGGCCGTGATCGAGCGGGCCGCGCTGCTGTGCCGAGGAAAGCCGATGTCCGTCCTGCACCTGGCGTTCTCGAGCACCGCGCCGGCGCAGCAGTCGTCAGAGACCGACAGCGGGCCGGTGGCCACTCGCTCCGCCCAACCGGTCCCGGCCGCTCCCGCCCCGGATGATCTCGACGTCGGCGAGCGCGAGGAGCGCACGACGATCATCGAAGCCCTCGAGGCCTGCGCGGGTAACCAGACCAGGGCAGCCGCCAAGCTCGGAATCTCTCGAACCGCTCTGGTAACCAAGTTGCGGATCTACCGGATCCCCCGCCCTCGCTCCTGACCGAGCGATTCGTGCACACAGTCTGATCGGCGATCGACGTGGTGACGACACCAGCGATTGCTCGTCGGATCTCCACCGATATCATGAGAGCTGTGATCAACCCCAACTCATCCATCGTCGCCACCGTCGACGATCTCGATCAGGGCGCGATGCTCGCCGACAAGTACCGCATCGTGCGGGTCCTCGGCCGCGGAGGCATGGGTGTGGTCGTGGAGGCCGAGCACGTCCAGCTCGACGAGAGGGTGGCGATCAAGTTCCTGTCCTCCGACCATCTCCAGAACAAGGAGGCACGCGAACGGTTCGCTCGCGAAGCGCGCGCGGTGGGGAAGCTGCGCAGCGAGCACGTCGCGCGAGTTCGTGACGTCGGCGAGCTGTCCAGCGGGCAGCCGTACATCGTCATGGAGCTGATGGTCGGACAGGACCTGGCGCAGACGTTGCTTGATCTCGAGCTGTCCACCGCAACCATCGTGGATCTGATGCTGCAAGCGTGCGAGGCACTCGCCGAGGCGCACGCAGGCGGACTCGTGCACCGCGACGTCAAGCCCGCCAACATGTTCATCACCCACACCATCGACGGCATGCCGCTGCTCAAGCTGCTCGATTTCGGCGTGGCGAGCACGCCGGTCGGCGATGCCCAGATCACGACGAGCGGTGTCATCGTCGGCACGCCGGCGTACATGTGCCCCGAGCAGATGCGGTCGAGCCGGCAGCCCGAGCCGCGCTGGGACATCTGGTCGCTCGGCGTGGTGATGTACAACGCGTTCGAACGACGGCTGCCGTTCTCCGGCGAGGGGTTCGCCGAGCTCGCGGTCGCCGTGCTGACCGAGAAGCCGAAGCCGATGGTCGAGACACCGGCGGGGCTCGCGGCGGTGGTGATGCGGTGCCTGGACAAGGATCCGGACGCTCGGTTCCAGACCGTCGCGGAGGTCGCAGCGGCGCTCGCTCCGTTTGCAGCCACGCCGAAGCAAGCCGAGACCTCGGTCCGCCGGACGTTCCGGCTGCTCGGAGACTCTCGGCCGACTCGCGTCGCATCGGACGTGTCGTTCGCCGGAACGAATCGCGCCGCGAGCGCGCCCGCGGTGGTCGATCCTGGTTCGCCTGCGCGCACCGCCCTCGCCCTGTCGGAGACCACCGTGACGCCCACGGCGTTGCGACGCGACCGACGATGGTGGCCCGTGTTCGCTGCCGTCGGCGTCGCCGGCTTCGTGATCGCATTCCTCGCGCTGCGCGGCGCCGATCGTGCCGACGAGCAGGCTCCCGTCGATGCGACGGTGCTCTCGGTCCCGGTGGACGCCGGCACGGTGGTCGTGGATGCGCCCGCCGTCGATGCGCCCGCCGTCGATGCGATGGACGCGCCGGCGGTGATGATCGGCCGCGACGCGGGGACGCGGTCCACCACGCCGCCGCGCGACGCCGGTCGCAGGCGCGTTGCTCGTGATGCCGGCCCGACCGAGATCGGTTCCGATGCGGGCGAGCTGACTCCTGAAGAACAGATGAAAGGACGCAACTGATGCACGACTTCCCCCTGACCCTCGGCTTCGCAGTTGCCGTCGCGCTCGCGGTGGCCGCTCCCGCAGTCGCCCAACCGACAGACAGCCCGGCGGCCCAGGTGCTGTTCGACCAGGCACGCGACCTCGCGACGCGCGGCGACTACGCGCAGGCGTGCGCGAAGTTCGAGGCCAGCCTGCGACTCGATCCGGCGCTCGGCACGCGGATGAATCTCGCCGATTGCTACGAGGCGACCGGCAAGCTCGCCAGCGCGTGGGCGATGTTCAAGGCCGCGGCCGATGTCGCGCGAATCCAGCGCGACAAGCGCGAGTCGCTCGCATCGACGCGCGCGGCCAAGCTCGAACCCAGGTTACCGAGGCTCGTCGTGCGCACGGAAGGCCCGCCGGTTCCGAACATGACCGTGGTGCGCTCGGGCGCGGCGATCGAACCGGCGATGCTGGGAACCGAGACGTTCGTGGATCCGGGTCGCATCGTGATCACGATCAGCGCCGTCGGGTTCGAGTCCCAGACCATCACGGTCGACGCGAAGGAGGGAGAGAGGGCCGAGGTCGTCATCCCGCCGCTCGCGCGCTCCGCCACCGGCGGCATCGCCGCACCCTCGTCGCCGCCGCGACCGCAGGCAACCGCGCCGGGTTCGGTCGAACCCGTCCCACGGCCGCCGGTCGGTCATCGCCGCCGCACGGGGATCGTCGTCGGCGTCAGCGGCCTCGCGGTGTTCGGCACCGGCCTCGCCGTCGGGCTCGCTGCGCGGAGCGCCTGGCAGGACGCGTTCGAAGCTGGACGGTGTAGCAAGGCCGATCTGACCTGCACGGCGACGGGCCAGGCGCGGACCGACGCCGCGCGGACCCGCGCGACCATCTCGACGGCGATGGTCGGGATCGGCGCGGTCGCGGTCGGCGTCGGTGTGTACCTGTATGTGACGGCACCGAAGCCCGCCGACGATCGCGGCCGTGCGGCCGTGCGGTGGACGCCGATGGTCAGCTCGGGCACAACCGGCATCGCGCTCACCGGCGGCTTCTGAGCCTGCACTCGGCTTCGGTCACCGAACGGAAGCCCGCTGCGTCTATGATGGCGGTCGGCGTGTCGGACTCCCTAGATCCCGGTGCGACGCTCACCGATCCCGGCGACGTCGAGACCCGTGACGTCCTCGGTGCGCGCGCCCGCGCCGAGCGCGAACAGCTCCTCGATCGACTCCCCACATCGAGCACCGCGACCGGCAGCGCCATCGTCGTCGGCCGCTACCGCGTCATCGACGTCGTGGGCCAGGGTGGCATGGGGTTGGTCCTGGCCGCGTGGGATCCCGAGCTCGAGCGCCGCGTCGCGATCAAGCTGATTCGCCTCAGCTCGACGTCCTCTCGGGACCGGATGTTGCGTGAGGGCCAGCTGCTCGCCCGGCTGTCTCACCCCAACATCGTGCCCGTGTTCGACGTGGGAGCTGTCGACGATCAGGTCTATCTCGTCATGGAGTTTGTCCGCGGCGCGACGCTCCGCGGCTTTGCCGCGTCCGCCCCGGGCCAGCGCTCGATCATCGACGCGTACCGGCAGGCCGGCGCCGGACTGTGGGCTGCGCACGAGGCCGGGGTCATCCACCGCGACTTCAAGCCCGACAACGCGATCCGCGGCGACGATGGCCGCGTTCGCGTGCTCGACTTCGGCATCGCTCACACCTTCGGCGCCGCCGACGTCCATGGCGCCGCGGGCACGCCGCGCTACATGGCTCCCGAACAGGCGAATCGGTCCGAGGTGACCCCCGCCGTCGACCAGTATGCGTTCGCGATCGCGCTCCGCGAGGCGCTCGAGGCGAACGGCGGCGTGCCAGCGTGGATCGCGAGCATCGTCGACCGCGCCGGGGCCGCGGAGCCGCGAGATCGATATCCAGCGTTCTCGGAGCTTCTGGCTGCACTCCAGCGAGATCCGGCGCGACGGCGACGGCGGATCGCCCTGGGAGCGGGTATCGCGATCGCCGCGGGTGGCGCGTTCGGATTCGGGCTGCTCGTACGTGAGCCCGAGGGAGTCGCGCCATGCAGCGGCGGCGCCGGTGAGATCGCCAGTGCCTGGAACCCCGGCGTGCGCGGACGACTCACGGCGAACCTCGCGGCGCTCGCGCTTCGCGGGCGGACCGACGCGGTCCACATGCCCGAGACGCTCGACGAGTACGCGACGACCTGGGGCGACGTCCATCGTCAAACCTGTCTTGCCCACGAGCGCGGAGAGGTCACGACGGAGGTGTACGCGGCGCGGCTCGGCTGCATGGACCGCACGCGCGCTCAGCTCGTCGCCGTCGCCGCTCTGCTCGGCGGGGTCGACGCGGCGGGCTTTGACGATGCGGTGTTCGCCGCGAGCCAGATGCCGGACGCCCGCGGCTGCCTTCACGTGGTGTCGTCGGTCACGCCGCCACCGGGCCTGCTCGTCGCGGAGGTCAGCGCGATCGGCCGCGACGTCGAGACCGCGACCGTGCTCGCGACCGCCCGGCGCACCGAGGCCGTCGACGTCGCGGACGCCGCGGTGCAGCGGGCACGTGCGACGCGCTACGCCCCGCTGGTCGCGCGCGCGCTGCTCGCACAGGGGCGCGCGAGGATCTCGGTGTACGGTGACGGCGCCGACCGTTCTCTCGACGAAGCCGCGCGGATCGCCCTCGAGGTCGACGACGATCCGCTCGCGGTGGAAGCGTATGCGCGCTGGGTGTTCGCGCGGGCAATCAAGGGCCTCGGCTCCTCCGACAACGCCACCGCGTTCGAAGCGCTGGGCCGCAGGCTCGGGCCCGAGGGCCGGTTCCTCCGCGCGCTGCTCCTCAACAGCCAGGGCGTCGCGCGCCTGGTCGCGAATGACTTCACGCAAGCGCGCGCGCTGTTCGTGCGGGCCCGGGCGGAGGCCGGCGACGCACCCGAGCTCGAGCTCGCGCTGATCGACCAGAACCTCGCGAACCTCGATCCGACGCCGTCGGGTGCGCTCCGCTTGATCGAGCAGGCATATGCACGCTATCGCGCGGCGCTTGGTCCCGACAACGCACAGACGCTGGCGCTCCGCCTCGGCGTCGCCATGATGCTCCCGGACCCAGGACTTGCACGGACGACGCTCGCCGAGTGCACCGGCACCGTTCGCATCGAATGCGCCTACGAGGGCGCGTGGATGCTCGATGCCATCGGTGACGTCACGGCTGCGCGCCGCCTCATGGAGGAGGTTCCCACCGACGGCTCCGAGATGGGGCAGATCGCGCGCGCGTACGTCGAGCTCCGCCGGGATGGCGCTCCGAGTGCGGCCGCGGCGCGTGACCTCGCCGCGATCACCGCGCAACGTCGCGAGGCGTTCTACGAGCGCATCACCCTGTCCGATGCGTTCGTCGTGCAGGCGCTCGCTGCGCAAGGAGAGGCCGCCGACGAGGCGTGGCAGCGCGGCTGGGCCGCGATCGAGCCCGTCATGGTGGGAACCGCCCGGCGCCGTCGGTCCAGGATCGCGGCGGAGGTCGCGCAGCGACGCGCGCGTGCGGATCCCGCGCGGGCGGCTGCGCTGGCGGCCGTGGCGCTCGAGTGGTACGGCGGAGTGCCGGCGGAGGCCACGCTGGCCGCGCGGCTGGCCGCGATCAAGGGACCCAGTTCGCGGTGACCAGCTTCGCGCCGTCCAGCATCGTCCAGTCGTGGTTCGTGCACTTCGGGAGTTGCGGACACTCCGCTCGGATCGCGGTCTCGGGATCGGCCAACGGGGTGCCGATCACGCCCAGGTTCGTGGTGACCTTGATGCGCGGCTCGTCGTAGCAGATCGCTCCGCCTTCGTACCAGCGCGCATCGAGCGACGTGATGGAGTGCCCGGCCGGCAGGGCCACGAAGTCTTGCTGCGGTCCGCCCTTCCAGACCAGGGGTTCACCGGCGAGCGTGTACGGCGTGCCGGCTCCGCAATAGTCGGCGGACAGCGCCTTCAGCATCGTCTGTCGCATCGCCCAGTCGGGCTGCGGCTGGGTGAAGTAGGTGGAGCGCGTGACGTACAGCTTCGCGAGCGTGTGGCCGGCGCAGCCGAAGTTGAACCAGTCGGTGTTGGCACCCTGGGCCGTGGTCTTCTTGTCGGGATCGTAGCGATCGCCCTCGAACAGCAGCGTGTCGTCGGGGTACATGCCGGCGAGCTCGAACTGCTTGTTGTACGGCGACGCGGCGAGCACCTCGTTGCACAGGTTCTTGCCGCTCGACGGCAGGGTTCCTGGCTCGTGCCAGCGGAGCCCGTAGGTCTCGATCGTGCTCGGAGCGCCGACCACGAACGAGGCGGTGCGATGAACCGCGGCGATGTAGATGGTGTAGTAGGGGGTTCCGTTCCTCACGAGCTCGATCTCGCTTCCGACCAGCGCGGTGCCGCTGATGGTCACGACCTGCATGGTGAGCTTGTTGAAGTACCAGCCGAACAGCTGACCATTCGCCACGTAGAGGGAGTAGCGGGTCGTCCCCTTGGTCAGGTACGCGTTCCCGTTGAGCGAGCGGATCGCGACGCCGTCGACATCCGGAAGGCCGTGGATGTTCGCCTCCCACAGGCCGTAGTGAGCGAGCTCGGGCGAGTTGCAATGGATACTGGTGCAGGTGCCCTGCTCCTGCACGACGGCGGACTCGTCGACCAGCTCGTCGGTACAGCCCGCGGCGGCGGCCAGGATCGCGATCACGAGCAAGTGCTTCATGCGGTTCTTCGTAGCAAACACCGATCCAGGCAATTTGCCAAGGCTCGAAGCGCTTTGCCGATCCGGGTGGTCAGTTTGCGCGGTCGAATTGCGCGCACGATTTGATCGAGAACCGCCTGCCCAGGACGGCGCGGCCAGCACGGTGTCGAAGCCCACGACAGCGTCGATCAGCCGGCCGCTGGGCTCGTGGCGCATGGCCGGTCAGTCCAATGGCGCACCCGGTCACTGGCGCCGAGCCCGACCGATGCGATGACAGGCGCATGTCGCCTCTCCTCTCGTTCGTCGTCACCGGCATGGGGCTCGGGCGCATCGCGCTCGGGCTCGCTCCGTTCCTGGCCGCGGGCCCCACGGCCCGGCTGCTCGGCTTCCCCGCGCACCACGACACCGCCACCGCCCGCCTGATGGGCCGGTTCTTCGGCGTCCGCGACATCGGCCTCGGCGTCCTCGCGTTCTATGCGATCAAGCACCCGGAGACGGCGCCGTTCCTGTTCCTGTTCAACGCGTTCATGGACGCGGGCGACCTCGCGGCCATCTCGATCCCGCTGGTCAAGCGCCAGGGCATCGACCGTGGCGCGGCGATCTCGGCCCTGTTTGCACTCACCGGTGGTCTGGCCTGGATCGCGGTGTGGCTGATCGCGCGATAATCCGGTGATGGGCTCCGTCTCGGTCTTGCTCGTTCGACCTCTGGTCGCCGCCGTCGGCGAGCGGGGCCGCGCCGCGTTCTGGGCGGCCACCGATCTGACGGCGGCGATCGTGTCCGACGATGACGCGCGGATCTCGGCGCCACAGTTCTGCGTCGCGTGGGCCGAGGCGACGCGGCTCACCGCCGATCCGCAGCTCGCGCTCGCGATCGCCACGTCCATGCCGGCGGGCGCGTTCGGCGTCGTCGAGTACGTGTGCCGCTCGTCGGCCACCGTCGGCGAGGCGCTGCGCCAGTGGGTCCGCTACCTGAACCTTCTCGACGACGCGGTGACCGTCGCGCTCGTCACCGAGGGCGATCGCGCAACCCTGCGCGTCGAGCGAGAGAGCGAGGCACCTGCACCGGCGTCGCACGAGCTGTGCTGGGCGATGGTCGCGAAGCAGATGCGCGAGCTCTCCACCGTGCCGTTCCGCCTGCATGGCGTGGAGCTCACCCATCGCGCCGCCGGCGACGTGGCGGCGTACCGAGCGTGGTTCGACGCGCCCGTCGTGTTTGGCGCCGAGCGCACGCAGCTGGTCAT
>JAYVLW010000153.1:0-7668 GCA_043759315.1 Myxococcales bacterium | reverse complement strand
GCTGCTGCTCGACGAGCCGACCAACCACCTCGACATGCCGTCGGTCGCGTGGTTCTCCGATTTTCTCAAGAAGTGGAACCGCTGCTTCGTCCTGATCAGCCACGATCGCGAGTTCCTCAACGAGCAGATCACGCGGGTCGCCAGCCTCGAGATGGAGGGGCTGCGTAGCTATCCCGGCAACTACGAGAAGTACGTCGAGCAGCGCGCCGAGGAGGAGACCATCCTGGCGGGCCGGGCGAAGAATCTCGCCAAGGAGCGCGAGCGACTGACCGAGTTCATCAATCGGTTCCGCGCGCAGGCGAACAAGGCGAAGGCCGTGCAGTCGCGCGTGAAGTTCCTCGAGAAGATGGAGTCGGTCGAGACCTACGAGAAGCGCCAGGTGATGCGGTTCTCGTTCCCGCCCACCGATCGCACGGTGGCCGACGTGATCCGCGTCGAGAACCTCAAGAAGGCGTACGGCAGCCACGTGGTGTTCCCCGGCGTCGACCTCACGGTCCGCCGCGGCGAGAAGATCGGCATCATCGGCGTCAACGGCGCCGGCAAGACCACGCTGCTCCGCATGCTCGCCGGCGAGCTGCCCTACGACTCCGGTGCGATCAAGATCGGCAGCGGCGTCAACGTCGGCTACTACGCGCAGCATCACGCCGATACGCTCGATCTCACCGCGACCGTGTACGAGGTCGTGCTCCGCGCCTCGCCGGAGACGCCGCCCTCGCGCATTCGCTCGATCCTGGGCGCCTTCATGTTCTCGGGCGACGATATCGACAAGCCGGTGAAGGTGCTCTCGGGTGGCGAGAAGGCTCGCGTCGCGCTCGCGCGGCTCCTGGTCAAGCCCGGCAACTTGATGCTGATGGACGAGCCCACGAACCACCTGGACCTCCAGTCCTCGGAGGCCCTGACGGCGTCGCTCGCCACCTACGACGGCACGCTGGTGTTCGTCAGCCATAACAAGTCGCTGGTGCGCTCGCTCGCCACGCGGATCTGGAACGTCGAGGACCAGAAGGTCGAGACCTATCCAGGCACCCTGGACGAGTACCTCTACTCGATGTCCGAGCGCCGTCAGGCCGTGGCGGTCGAAGGCGATGCCACGCAGCGGCGCGATCCCCGGGGGGTATCTGCCGGCAGCACCCCCGCCGCTACCCCGAGGGCGCCGGTGTCGCGTGAAGATGACAAGGTACGCAAGCGGCGTGAGGCGGAGCAACGGCAGAAGCGCAACGCGAAGCTCGGACCGCTGGAGAAGCTGGTCGTGCAGCTGGAAGAGCGGGTCGGGGTCCTCGAGGCGGAGCAGAAGGCGCGGTCGGCCGAGCTCGCCGATCCGAGCGTGTACGACGAGGCCGCGCGCCGGAACAAGCTGCTCTCCGACTACCAGAGCGCCGCCGACAAGCTCGAGGAGCTGACCACACGCTGGGAGAAGGCGATGGCCGAGCTCGAGACCGCGCGGGGGCAGCTCGACGCCGCAGGAGACTGACGGCGATCTCCGGGTGTTGTAAGATCAGCGCGTGGCCGATCTCAGCGGGCAGACGATCGACGGCAAGTACCAGCTCGTGAAGATCGCCGGTGAGGGTGGCATGGCCACCGTCTACAAGGCGATCGTGCGCGGCGCCGCGGGCTTCCAGCGCGCCGTCGCCGTGAAGCACATCAAGCCGGAGTTCCGCGCGCTCAAGAACTACATCGACATGTTCGTCGAAGAAGCGCGCGTCGGCTCCGAGCTCGCGCACCCGAACATCGTCCAGGTCCACGACTTCGTCGGCGAGGCCGGGAGCTATTACCTGATCATGGAGTGGGTCGAGGGCATCGACCTCGGCGCGTTCATCCAGGCGTATCGTCAGCGCAACCTCATGGTGCCGTGGCCGCTGGTCGCGGGCATCGGCATCGGGACGCTGCGGGGGCTCGGCGCGGCACACGAGCGCGTCGGGCCGGATGGCCAGCCCGCGCCGGTGATCCACCGCGATGTCTCGCCCCACAACGTGATGGTCGGCGTGAACGGCGTGGTCAAGCTCTCGGACTTCGGCCTGGCCCGGGCGCGTGATCGCATCGCCAGCCTGACGGCGCCCGGCACGGTGAAAGGAAAGCTGTCGTACCTCGCCCCGGAGGTCGCGTTCGGCAAGCCGAACACCGTGCAGTCGGACCTGTTCGGCGTGGGGAATCTCCTGTGGGAGAGCCTGACCGGCGAGCGGCTGTTCGACGGCAAGACCGACGTCGAGATCTTCAAGAAGATCCGGAACTGCGTCGTGCCGCCGATCTCGGATCGTCGCGACGACGTGCCGGCCGCGCTGCTCGCGGTGATCGATACCGCGCTCGCCGCCGATCCGGCGAATCGCTATGCGAGCGCCGACGAGTTCGCCCACGCGCTCGGTCAGGTGATGAAGCAGGCCGTGGGGATCAACCCGGCCACCGCGCTCGGTGGTGCGGTCGCCCTTGCGCGCAAGGTGCTCGACGGCGAGGACCTCGATCAGCTGTCGACCACCGAGCACGTCCCCGACGGTGGCACCGACATCGAGTTCTCCAAGCCCGACCTGAGCGTGGACCCCCTGCCGCTGACGGCGAAGAAGGGCGAGCAGGATCCTCGGCTCGCCGCAACGGTGCCCTCGCTCAAGCCGATGCCGCCGAAGTTGCCGCCCAAGAAGTGACTACGGCTGCGGTGTCTCGACCGCCTTGATCTGGAACACCGTGCGGTCGTCAAGACGCACCGCGGTCAGCGAGCGTCCCCACACGCAGCCGGTGTCGATGCCAGCGTGGCGCGCGCCCAGGTCGAGGCCGAGCGCGGCCCAGTGACCGAACACGACGGTGTGCGTCGCCCACGCGGGGCTCGGCAACTTGAACCAGGGTACGCAGCCGGCGGGAGCTTGTGCCGGGGGGCCATCGAACTCGGACTCGACGCGCCCATCCGCGTGACATGTCCTGACTTGCACGAAGTACGCGAGGAGCGCGCGCCAGCGATCGCTGCCGCCGAGCTTGTCGTCCCAGCGCGGCGGCCGGCCCTTGCGAAGCGATGACAGGAACGCTCGCCACGCGGGACCGCGCAGCTCCTTCTCGAGCTCACCCGCGCGCGTGCGCGCCTCACCGACCGTCCAGCGCGGATGCAAGCCGGCGTGAACCAGCGCGAACGTCGCGTCGTGGTGGAACAACGGGCGCTGGCGGAGCCAGTCGATCAGGCGTTCGCAGTCGGGCGCGGCGAGCACGTCGTCGAGCGTGTCGCGCTTCTTCGCGTCGACGGCGCCGGCCGCGCGTGCGAGCAGGTGCAGGTCGTGGTTGCCGAGGACGCACGTCACCGTCGCGCCCATGCTCGTCGCCCAGCGCAGCACGTCGAGCGAGCGCGGTCCGCGATTGACGAGGTCGCCGACCATCCACAGCTCGTCGCGGCCGGGCGAGAACGCGATCAGTGCGAGCAGGCGCTCGAGGCTCGCCATGCAGCCCTGGACGTCACCGATCGCGTAGCGGGCCACTCGTGTTTCGTATCACTTGTCGGATGGTCGCGGGCGCTCCATGCTGCGAGGATGAGCAAGCTTCTGAGTGTCGTTCTCGCGGTGGCGGCGGGCGCGGGTTGCTACGCGACAGGCTACGGTTCGACGGGGTACGCCACCACCGGTGGAACCTACGTCGCGTACTCGCAGCCCGTGCCGGAGTACACCGACGTCAACGTCTACTACGACGAGCGTCCCGGCTACGTGTACGTCAACGGGCGCTACAACTGGCTGAATGGCGCGTGGGCCTGGCAGCCCGGCTACTACGAGGTCGAGCGCCCGGGCCACGCGTACGTCCAGGGGTACTGGAGCGGAAACCGCTGGTACGACGGCCGCTGGGAGGCGCAGCGCCCAGGCTACGTCTACACCGACGGCTACTGGGATCGCCGCGGCAACGGCCACGTCTGGGTCAACGGGAGCTGGGAGCGCCATCGCGGAGGCGACCAGACCTACGTCCGCGGCCGCTGGAACACGAACGGTGGCGTCCGCACGTACGACCGCGGCGGCTGGCGGCCACGCGGCGGCTCGCAGATCCGCGACCACCGCCGATAGGTCAAGTCGCGTGGCGCAAGCGTGCTCTCGACCGACGCCACGAATCCGACGTTAGATCGCGATCGTGGCCGTCACGAAGCCGACGCGACAGGAGCCCGCGCGTAGCTCGAGCGTGCCCTTGCCACGCACGAGGTAGCTCGCCCACGCCGCGTGCGTGGTGCCGCGCGTGCCGGGATATGCGGGCAGGTTCTGTCCGGTGTGCAGGCCGTGGCCCCACCCATCGAGGTGGCCGAGCGTCTGGTGCGCGGCTCCCGCATCGACGAGCGCGCAGGTCTCGCTGGTCCTCGCTGTCACGTAGACGGGCTCGTTGAAGTCCAGCTTCTTCGCGGAGGGCACGCCATAGCTGCCGAGGTAGCCATCGTTCACGAGCTCCACGTCGACGCGCGTCATGTCGCCGCCGACCGTGGTGCGATCGATGCGGCCGATGCGCACGCGTGGTGCGAGCGCGGCGACCCGGAGGAACACCTGCGCCTGCGAGATGCACACCACCGGCAACTCGTGCAGCGGCGGGTTCCAGATGCCGACGCGCGGATCGATGCCGCCGATCTCGACGCGGCCGAGCTGCGGATGATCGAACGGGCGCCACGCGGGGAACGACCTGCCGCCGTTCTCCTCGCGATCCCACCACGCGAGCTTGACGATGTCGCCGCGGGTGACCCGCTCGTAGTACTGCGCGAACTTCGGCGGGCGCGGCATGCCGAGCCGCTTGAACAGGTCCCACAGCTCGACGACGTAGCCGAGCGCGCCGCGCTGGTTGTACGCGAAGTCGGTGAGGTCGCCGCGCAGCGGCTTGTCGGGCTCGTAGAGGAACTCCTCGTACCCGGACACCGTGGGATATCCCGTGTGGTCGGTCATCCACTCCTCGAGCTGGCGGAACACCGCGAGGTCCTCGGCGTCCATCTTCGAATCCGGCGCGTGCCCGAGCGGACGGATCAGCACACCACCGAACGTGTGCAGATCGAGCCAGGCGAAGATCTCCGGATGCGCACTCGCGAACTCGACGATGCCCCGCGCCTCGGGCTCGCTCGCCGGGAATGCACCGGCGCCGATCTGCTCGTGCGCGGGCGCCCACGACCACGGGAAGTTGCGGTTGAGATCGATGGGGTTGTCACCGAGGAAGTGCGGCGACGGGATGCGCTTGCCATCGAAGTGCTCGATCGTGCCCTCGGGGTAGAGCTTGTAGAATGGGCCCTCGTCCTCGATGCTCCGCTCGACGAGGAGCCCCGGGAACTCCGGCGCGTCGACGAGCTCGCCGCCCGGATCCTTGACGCGCATCGAGAGCGCGAGGCCGTCGCCATCGATGTCGCCGATCAGCCACCGCGGCTTGCCGCGCTCGACGCGATGATCCCGCGGCACGGAGCGGACGGACCGCCCGCTCGTCAGCACCGCCTCGGCGCCATCGGGGCTGATCCGGGGCACCACGTAGAGCAGGACGTCGCGGAGTCGCTCGATGATCGCCGGGGCGAGCTCGCTCTCGCGCGGGTCGACGTGCAGGCCGAGCACGTCCTCGGCGATCCCGAGAGCGACGCTCGACCCCGCTAGCTCCGCCGCGTGGATGTTGCCGTCGACCCATGCGGCGGGCCGGATGCGGTCGGGATCGCGTCCGATGGTCAGCAGCCAGACGTCGCGCCCCTCCGGAGTCGTCGCCAGCGAGGTCAGCCGGCAGATGTCAGGAAATGCGTCCACCCAGCCCCGCAGCTGTGCGGTCAGACGCTCGTAGTCGAGGTACGCGTGTCGGAATCCCAACGACAGGGCGGCGATGCTCGGCGGCATTAGTGATGGACGTTACACGTTATGGGCCCCCGAATAACGCGACCAGTAGCCACGTCTCCACAACACCTCATACTGGAGACACATGCTGACCTTCGTTTCACTTCCCCAGGCACGCGTGGTCCGTGCGGCTGGCCAGCTGGTGACACCACCGCCGGCGCCGCCCGCGCCGCGCACGCGCACGAACGAACGGCTGCGCGAAGCGCTCGCCGTCGCGCTTGGCCTGTGGCCGCTGACGGGGGTCATGCTGCTCGCGTTCGGGTTGCTCGCGCTCGCCGGCCTGTACAGCTCGCCCTGACCTCGGCGGGGAGTCGCCTCAGTCGCCGTCGAGAGGCATCGCGCGCAGCGTGCGCGGCAGCTCGAGCAGGCTCTCGGTCGGTGACCCGACGAGCATCGCCGGGCTCATGTTCGTCAGGCCCCACGGCTCGACGGTGCCCGACGTGACGGCGAAGGCGCCGCCGTCGATCCGGCCGACCACGCCGAACCCCGAGCGCATCGGAACGCGCGCCGTCTCGATCACGAGATCGGGGAGGTGGCTGACATCGATCTCGATCAGGCCCTGCTCGCAGGTCAGCACGAGCCTGTAGTTGAGGACCCGGCGCTCGAGGAGCAGGATGTTGCCGAGGTCCGACGAGAACGTCTCCTGCCAGCCCTCGGTCGGCGTGCCGTGCTGCGCGAGCGCCTGGAACTCGAGGTGATACATCCTCGGGCTATCGATCTTGCGCGCGAGAATGCCGGTGGTGGTGACCACGCAGTCGAGGAAGCCCTGCACGTGCAGATCGGTCACCGCCGACAGGTGATCCACGGTCCACCACGAGCCCGGCACGTGCGGCGTGCAGCCGAGGAACACGTTCTTCGCCGAGCTGCCCTTCAGCCACTCGCTGATCGCGCACGCGACCTCGGGCGCGCTGCCGGTGTCGCCGAGGCGGCGATCGCCATTCCACAGCACGGAGTCGCCGGGGAGGCGGTGGACGGCATCGAAGTGGAAGTAGCGGCCCTCGAGCGGAGACACCAGCGAGAGCTTGTCGCCGACGCGGACGTTGACCACGGCGTCGAGGTCCTCCGGTACCGCGATGTAGGTCTCGCCACGCGGATCGAGCGCGACGAACAACAAGCCGCGCGGCGTCAGCCCCTGCTTGCGCAGCTCCTTGAGACCCAGGATGACTGCCGCAGGATCGCGATAGTGGTACACGCGCGTGGCGAACATCGCCGCGGACCTTAACAGATATCGACAAGCCCCACGAAGGAAGGTCGATCAACGATCCGCCGCGAGGATACCGTCGACGAGGGCCGGCAGCACGGTCGCCGCCGGAGCGCGCACACAGCCGCCCGTTGCCATCGCCCCGAACGGGTTGTCCTCGATGTTGATGTCCACGATCGTCGCGCCCGCACGCTGCGCGAGGGTCACCACCTGCCACGGGAGGTTGGTCTGCGCCGAGGTCCCGACGATGATGAGGAGCGCCGCCCCAGCCGCGAGGCGGCACACGGTGTCGAGGTGAAACCGCGTCTCGTCGTACGACTCGTCGAACCACAACACGTGCGGGCGCGCCATGCCCCCGCACCGCGCGCACACGAGTAGCGCACGTGATCCGACCGACACCGCTTCACCTCTGCCGACCGTCGGCACGGCGTCGGGAATCGAGTATCGATCGAGCGTGCAGTCGACCGCGCAGCGCATCTGGGAGATATCGCCGTGGATCGTGAACATCTGGTGTGGCGGGGTGCCGGCGCGGCCATGCAGGCCATCCACGTTCTGCGTGATCAGCGCGAACCGATCGGGCAGGGCCGTCGCGAGTGCGACCAGCGCACCGTGCGCGGCGTTCGGCTCCGCGCGCCTGCACACCCCGAGGCGGTAGAGGTACCAGGCCCACACCTCCCACGG
>JAYVLW010000152.1:0-2909 GCA_043759315.1 Myxococcales bacterium | reverse complement strand
GTGTTCGCGAGGTCGCGCGCGGCGACGAGGGGGATGAACCGCGACATCGTCTGCTCGAGGCAGCCGTACGGGTACTCGACGAGCGACCGCAGGCCGGGCGCGAGCTCGCCGACGCCGCTGTGATCGATGGTGATCATCAGCTTGCTCTCCTTGCGGAGCACGTCGGTCGCGGAGCCGATCTTGCCGGCCCACGTGCCGGCCTTGCCGAGCTGCTTCTCGACGAGCAGGCGGTTGTCGATGATCCGCGGGCGATCGATCGGCAGGGTCACCTTGACCGCATCGCGCTCGGCGCCGAGGGCGACCGCGAACTCGAACGTCGCGGACGCGTTGTCCGAAGCCCGCGCGGAGAACCGCACGCGCGCCGAGCCATTGGCCGGCACCGCCACGGTCCCGCGCGTGTCGTCGAGGGCGGCGCCGATCGCCTTCGCCGTGACCACGGCCGTGCCGGCCTGGTCGGTGCGATTGTGGATGACGATGCCGACCGAGGCCGCGTCACCCGAGCGTAGGAACCGCGGCAGAGCAGGCTGCGCCATCAGCGGCTTGTTCACGGTGAGCCGGGTCTCGCCGGCGCCGAACTGGTCGGCGAGGTCGGCGGCGACCGCCATGAGCCGGAACGCGGTGAGGTTATCCGGGGCGACGAACGAGAACGCGATCTCGCCCCTGTCATCGGTGACGAGCATCGGCGCCCAGTAGGCGGACGCGAGGAACTTGCTGCGGACGCGCTGGCCATCGCCGGAGGAGCCGCTGTCGCCGCCTTCATCGGGATCGCCGCTGTCCGGATCCGCGAGGCGTGCTACGCGGTTCCAGTTCGTGCCCGCATCCACGCCGAGACCGTAGGAGGCGTAGAACGTCTTCATCGGATTCGGCGTCTGGTACGCGATCAGCTGCAGCACGCCTTCATCGGCCGCGGAGAGCGCGACCTCGGCCTTCACCGGTGCGCCGGCGTGCGTGACGCGGATCTTGCCGGTGACCCTGTCGCCGGGGCGCACGCTCGCGTTGTCGAGCTGCACCGCCACGTCGAGCGCCTTGTGCTCGCTCGAGACCTTGAGCTCGACGATGCCCATCTTGAACATCGGCCGGTTGCGATCGCCGGCGCCGCGGCGCCCGGTGACGAGCGCGACGCTCGCGAACACGTTCGGTGCCCATGCATCCGCGATCGCGAGCTCCACTCCCTCCGACGACGCGCCGAGCCTCTTGACCCGCGCTTCGATGATGCCATCGCGCTCGATCGTGATCAGCGCGGTCGGTTTGTCGAGGTTTGCCTGCGCGACGAGCCGCGCGGTGTCGCCGACCCGGTAGCTCGGCTTGCTGGCGATCAGCGTCATCCGGTCGCCTTCGTCGCCGCTCCAGAACGCCTCTCCCTTGCCGATCACCCAGATCTCGCTCGCAACGACCACCGGGTTGCCGAGGCCATCCTTCGCCTCCGCGCGGACGATGTAGTCGCCGGGCTCGGTCGGGAACAGGCGTTCCACGTGCGAGCCCGCGGCGGCGATGTCGATCTCACGCTCGACCATCACCTTCTCCGTCGCGTCACAGCGCTGGAAGCTGCGCGCACCCACGTCGTTCCACAGGCACGAGCGCACGGTGCGCGTGAACGTCAGCTTCGCCTTCGCAGCCGCGCGTCCACCGCTCGGATCGAGCGCGACGAGGTTGACGCCGAACGGCATGCCCACCGCCTGGACGAACTCGTTCGCGTGCATGCCGAGGTACAGCGATGTCTTGTGCGCGGTCACCACCGCGGACTTGCCCATCGTCTGATCGGCGCTGTCGGTGACGTTCGCGCTGAGGATGTAGTCGATGGGGCCGGTGAAGCTCGTCGCGCTGTCGCGCGCGGCGATCTTCAGCACACCCTGCGCGTCGGTCTTGCCCTGGCCATCGGAGATGAACTCGCCGTAGTCGTCTCGCTCGTTCCACCACCAGTACTCGTTCGGATTCGCCGAGAACGTGTAGTCGTCGTACCCGGTGAACCGCAGCGGATGGTTGCGCTTGCGCAGGCTCCACTCGACCTTGCCGTTCGCGACCGGCGCGCCGAACAGGTACTTCGCTTCGAGATCGAATGCGAGCTTCTCGCCGGGCCGAGGATTCGCGACGCCGGCCTTGAGGCCGACCTCGTAGGTCGCGGCGCGGAACTCCTCGACCGTGAACTTCTCGCGGAACACCTGGTCTGCCACGGTCGCGCGCACGTAGTAGTCGCCGAGCACGGCCTCGGGGCCGAGCTGCATGTCGAACGCGAACCCGCCGAACGTCGACAGCTTGGCCGTCGTGGTCAAGACGCTCTGACCGCGCGAGTCGGAGACCTCGATGTCGACGGTCTTCTTCGTCGGCACACGTGGTGGCGCGCCGCTGGCGATCTCGCGGGCGATCCCCTTGAAGTGGACGTCCTCGCCCGGCTTGTACAGCCCGCGATCGCTCTGGATGAAGCCGCGCACCTTGGTCTGCCCACCCTTGCGATCCTCCGCGACGCCGAAGTTCCAGATCTGGATCCCGTTCGCCCAGTTCCCGTCGACGACCGCCAGGTCGCCGGCCTTCTCGACGATCGCGATCAACCGCTGGCTCCGATAGCTGTCCCAGTCCTCCCAGTCGTCCGCGGCTTCCTCGGGCGCCTCGACCGCTTTCTGGAGCTTGAGGAGCGCGCTGCCGGGGATCTTGACGAGGCCCTCGGCGTTCGTCACGTCGACCCACACCTGCTTGCCGGCCGGCGTGAACACCGCGACCTTCGCGCCGGGAACGGGGATGCCGGTCGCGAGCGAGGTCACCCAGACGAGCCCCGACGCGGTGCCGGTCTTGATCAGCACGCCGAGGTCGGTGACGTTCGCGAGCACGCGGTTGCGGCGTGGCGCGAGCCATCTGCGCTGCGGATCCGGTTTGATGTCCTCGGACCGGATCTCGGCGAGGTACACGCCGCGCAT
>JAYVLW010000151.1:0-4626 GCA_043759315.1 Myxococcales bacterium | reverse complement strand
GTCGAGCTGACCGCGCAGGCCGCGACGGGCAAGGTGAAGCTCCGCTTCGAGCTCGATAGCGACCAGGGGCTCAACTACGGCGGCTGGACGATGGACGATGTCTGCGTCGTGGCCGCCGCGCCCGCGCCGAGCTGTGGCAACGGCAACCTCGACGATGGCGAGAGCTGCGACGACGGCAACATCGACGACGGCGATGGATGTTCGCCGACGTGTGGCGTGCCCGGCGACGACACCGGCTGCTGCTCGGTCGGCGCCACGCCCGGCGGCGCCGCGCTGCTGTCGCTGTTCACGGTGGGAATGCTGATCCGCCGCCGCCGTCGCCGCTAGACCGCGACGGGGAGCACGCGCCGGCGGACCAGCTTGATGCTGAGCAGCCGGTACAGCATCTTGCTGACCTCGAAGCTGCCCATCCGAGACTTGCGGATGATGTCCTTCACCGTGTTCTTGCCGTTGACGATCTCGAGCACCGCGAGCTCCTCGCGCGTCAAGCGTCCGCGCCCCATCTGGGCGACCGAGTCCTCGTTGCGCAGGAACACGACGTCGAAGTTGTCGATCGCGCGCTCGATCAGGTGCCACTCGTCGACGCGACGGTAGCCCTCCATCAGCACGGCCTCGACGTCGAGCCCGAGCGCTGCGTCGATCACGCTCGGCGGCAGCTCGAGCCCCGCCGCAAACCGGAACCGGCCGTGGCGCCACCGCAGGATCTCGTAGATCAGCTCGCTCGACTGTCGCGTCAGGCACGACTTGAGATCGATGTCCGCGAGCAGGCCGAGCTTCGTGAGCTGCTGGCCGATCAGGCGCTGCGCCGGTCCGCTCTTGCTCGATCGCGATTCGAGGAACGACTCGAAGTCCGGCCGCTGCATCAGCTCGGCATCGAGGATGAACCGGCCCAGGAGGAACTCCTCGGGGACGCCATTGGCGACCGCCTGATCGACGCGACCACGGCGGAAGTAGATATCGACGCGCGCGCCGGACCGCTCGACCGTGAGGACGCCGGATTGCTCCTGCACGTCGAGCAGCTGCAGCACCTCGGCGAGCGGGACCACCCGCAGATCGCCGCGCAGGCCCGGGGTGCCTTCGCCGAACAGGCCCATGTCGAGCTCGCCGAGCAGCTTGCCGAGCGAGGCGTCATCGAGCGCCGTGCGCGCCGCGCCGCGGATCGCCGCGGCATCGGTCGAGACCGTCGCGTCCGGATCGTGCGCGCTCTCCGCGAGTGCGAACAGCGCGGCGACCCGGGCGGAGATCACGTCTGCGATCTCCTCTCGGAGGTGCGAGATCGCCGCCGCACGTGCGTGCGTGCGATCGGCGTCATCGTTGGCGGACAGATCTTCACCGGTGACGAGCGACGGGTTGTCCTCCTCGGGACCGCCGGCTGCACCGTACTTGCCGATCGTGTGCTGCACGACCGCGGTGATCGCCTCGGGCGAGAACGGCTTGGTGATGTAGTCGACGATGCCCATGACCTTCACGAACCGCTCGCCGACCTGATCGCCCTTCGCGGACATCAGAACGACGGGAATGTCTCGGAGCTTCGGGTCCGCGACCAGCTCCCGGCAGAACTGGTAACCGTTCATCCGGGGCATCACGAAATCCAGGAGGATCAACTCCGGACGTTGTGCCCGAACGGCCACCAGACCCGCCTCGCCGTCAGGCGCGGTTGCGACCTGATAGCCGGCTTTGGTCAGCACCAGCTGGACGACCTTTGTAATGGTCGGACTGTCATCGATCACGAGGACGAGCTCGCCGGCCATGTCGGTGTACCCCTCACCCCGCGGCACAACGTGCGGGGATCGACATCTTATGTGCTTCGATTTACAGGTTCAATCGACGTGCTTCGCGAATTGGTAGCCGTTTCGTCACCGTGGTAGCTTCGATGGACGTGGCGCTCCACGAGGGAGACCTGGAGCATTACCCCAGGAAATTCGGCAAGTATCACTTGCTGGGGCCCCTGGCTCAGGGCGGCATGGGTGCGCTTTATCTCGCGGTCGCCGGTGACCGCGGCCTCGAGCGGCTGATGGTCATCAAGACCGTGCTTCCGCATCTTGCCGATGCGGAGTACGTGGCGAGATTCCGCGACGAAGCGAAAGTTGTGGTGAAGCTGTCGCACGGGAACCTGATTCCCGTGTTCGACGCCGGCCTGGTTGGCGGCGAGCTGTTCCTCGCGATGGACTTCGTGGAGGGCCGCGATCTTCGCGCCGTGTGGAATCGCTGCGCGAAGAAGCAGGTCGCGTTCCCGATCGACGTCGCGGTCTACATCGCGAAGGAGCTGTGCCGCGGCCTCGGATACGCCCACTCGTTCCCCGACCTCAACCTCGTCCACCGCGACGTGTCGCCGCCGAACGTGCTCGTGTCGTACACGGGGGAGGTCAAGCTGACCGACTTCGGACTCGCGAGCTCGACGCTCAAGCTCGAGAAGACCGCACCCGGCATCATCTACGGCAAGGTCGCGTACATGTCGCCGGAGCAGGCGCGCGGCGAGAAGCTCGACGGCCGCTCGGATATGTACGCGGCGGCGATCGTGCTCTGGGAGCTGCTGACGGGGCGCCAGCTGTTTCCGCCTGGCAAGGATCAGCCTCAGGATCTCCTGACGCGCGCGAAGAACCCCGAGGTGATGCGCCCCAGCAAGCGTGCGCCGCGCGTTCCCGTCGAGCTCGACGAGATCTGTGTGAAGGCGCTCGCGAGCAAGAAGGAAGATCGCTACACGAACTGCGACGAGATGCGCATGGCGCTGCAGTCGTGGCTCGCGCTGAACGCACCCACCACCGACGGCACGCGGATGTCGTCGTTCCTCCTGGAGCTGTTCGCGGACGACATGGTGCGCGAGCGCCAGGAGCGGGTCGAGCTGTTGTCGCGCGTTCGCACGCGTGCCCTGACGCTGCCCCCCACCGACGAGCTGCGCCAGATGATCGAGAAGTCCGACAAGGTCTCGATCCACGACCTCGCGTCGAGCGACGAGCCGCCCGTGCGCAAGCCGGGCTCGATCGGTCGCCGCGCCGCCGACCGAAACGATCTGACCGATGATCGCCGCAAGGCGAACGACCGGCGCAACCTGCCGACGTCGCAGGACGACGGGAGCGGGGCCGCCGCGGCGCTCGCCCGCGCACCGGATGATGACGAGGCAGAGCAGGATCTGATCGGGCGCACCGTCGATGGTCGTTACTCCGTGATGGAGCTGATCGGCGAGGGCGGCATGGGCAAGGTCTACCTCGCCGAGCACGTGGAGATCGGAAAGCGCGTCGCGCTCAAGGTGCTGCACCCGAGCTACTCGCGGATGCCTGATCTCGTCGAGCGGTTCCGCCGCGAAGCGCGCGCGGCATCGAAGATCGGTCACCCGAACATCGTCGACGTGACCGATTCGGGCACCACGCCCGACGGCAGCGTGTACTTCGTCATGGAGTACCTCGAGGGCGTCGAGCTCGGTAGCGTGATCGAGCGCGAGGGTGCGATCGATATCGCGCGCGCGCTCCGCATCTCGAGCCAGATCTGTCGCGCGCTCGCCGCCGCGCACGCGCAGGGCATCGTCCACCGCGATCTCAAGCCGGAGAACGTGTTTCTCATCACCCGCGACGGCGCCGCCGACGTGGTCAAGGTCCTCGACTTCGGCATCGCGAAGACCACGGAGGCCGAGGCGGCGCGCGAGCGCCGGTTGACGAGCCCCGGCATGGCGATGGGCACGCCCGAGTACATGGCGCCCGAGCAGGCCGCCGGTCGCCCCGCCGATGCGCGCTGCGACGTCTACGCGCTCGGCGCGATCATGTACGAGATGGTCTCCGGTCAGGCGCCGTACTCCGGTGACAACTTCATGGAGATCCTGACCAAGAAGGCGACACAGGATCCGCCGCCCCCGAACACGCTCCGCGAGGAGCTTCCGATCCAGGTCTCCGATCTCGTCATGCAGGCGATGGCGCGCAACCCGGACTCGCGCCCGCAGACGATGGAGACGCTCGAGTACGAGCTCAACAAGTGCCTGTCGGGCCGCGGCGTGGCGGTCGCCAACATCCTCGGCATGACCACGGATCCCACCGTCGTCGCCACCCTCAACCCGGGCCTGTCGATGCGCAACCAGGACGAGGGCATCGTCACCCCGCGCGCAGCGACCAGCTCGCCCGGCGTCGGCCTGCCGCGCGCCAGCACGCACTCGGGGATGTCGGAGCTGCCGGGCATGTGGTCGGGACCGGCGATGGCGACCGGCGCCGGGCAGTGGACCGGGCCCGGGATGACGACGAACGCGGGCCAGCAACGACGGGCTCCGAGCGAGCCTTCCGGCGGGCAGGAGCCGGTGGGTCACACGACCGGTCAACAGCGTGCGCTGACCCCCGTGCCGGTGCGCGCCGCCTCGATCAACGATGCATCGAACCCGCTGGCACAGAGCGCGTCGATGCCCTACGCACCGAAGCGCAGCGCGCTCGGCATGTTCGGCTGGCTCCTGCTCGGCGCGCTGCTGTTCGGTGGCGTCGGTGCGCTGGTCTACGTCGCGCTCGGTGAGCGCGGAGAGCGCCAGGCGCAAGTGAAACCGAACGCCGTCGACACCAACCCGCAGGACGGCAGCAACACCAACGTGCTCCCCGAGATCGGGAGCAACGATGGCTCGGCGGTCGCGCCGCCCGAGAAGCCCGTCGTCGACGC
>JAYVLW010000150.1:0-7086 GCA_043759315.1 Myxococcales bacterium | reverse complement strand
GGCTACCTCGTGCCGGCGCAGGTCGCCACGCTGCGCATCGCGCTCCTGCCCGAGGACGAGGACAACGGCTGCATGCGCGTCGTCGACGGCAGCCACCGCTGGGGCGCGATCGGCGCGAACCAGTCACTCACCGCGACCAGCGTGGGCTCGCTGGTCCCCACGCTCTCCGCCGAACAGCAGGCGCAGATCGCGGATGCCCGGTATCTCGAGCTCGCGCCGGGCGACGTGTCGATCCACCACTGCCTCACGCTTCACGGCAGTGCACGGAACACGAGCGCACGCGCGCGTCGCACGATCCTTCTGCGCATGTTCGATGGAGCGTGCACGCTCGAACGGGCGAAGCTACCGCCCGGTGCCGAGGACTACTTCCCGACCGACGCCGATGGCCATCTCGACCGCGCGGCGTTCCCCGTGGTCCACGAAGCTCGATAGGATCACCGCATGACATCTCCGATCGGTCCAGAGCACGCAGCCGACTTCCTGATCGGCATGTTCACGGCGGTCGTCCACGAGATCTATCAGCGGGTCGCGGCCGAGTCGGGCCTGTCGATGCCGTTCGATGCGAACGTCAAGCGCCAGCTGTACACGCGGGCGATCCTCGAGACCACGCGCTCGTTTCCGGTCTCGATCCGCGGCCGGTTCGAGCAAGCCGCCGACGCGATGGCCACGGAGCTGGCCGCTGGTCGTCCGCTCACGCCTTGAGCTCCGCGCGAGTCGCGCGCTCGCTCCGCGCGCGCTTATTCGAGAAGCTTGATCTGCGCCGCCTCGCGGTCCATCCATGCCTTCATCCACGCCGTGGACTTGTAGCGATCCCACTGGTCGCACGCGATGGTCACGACCGGTCCGTTGAGTCCGCCGCGCTTCGCCACGCGGAGCGCCGCGACGACGTTCACGCCGGTCGATCCTCCGACCGTGAGGCCCTCTTCCTTGACGAGTCGCTCGACCATCGCGAACGCCTCTGCATCGCTCACACTCTCCGCGCCGTCGAGTACGTCGCGGTGAAGGTTGCCTGGGACCGACCCCGAGCCGATGCCCTCGACAGCGAACGGCCCGTCAGGCCCGAGCGTCCCGGTGTTCACCCAGGCCGCGATCGAGCTGCCGATCGGATCGGCGAGCACTACCTGGATGCCCTTGTCGTGCTCCTTGAGCCGGCGGCCCGAACCGCTGATCGTGCCGCCGGTCCCCGAGGACATCACGAACGCGCCGAGCGTGGAGAACCCGGCGGCCTTGACCTGCGCGAGCACCTCCTCTCCGGTGCCCGGGTACTTCGTCGTCCCGTAGTGGGCGCCGAGGTTCGCAGGGTTATAGAACTGGTTGGTCAGGAACCAGCCGTTCTCCTCGGCGAGCCGCGCGGCGACGTTGCGGAAGTTGTGCGGCTGCGTCAGCGGGCCGTTCTTCGTGATGATCACCTCGGAGCCGAGCTGGCGCAGCGCGATGCGCTTGTCGACCGCCATCTTCTCGGGCAGAACGCAGATCAACCGATAGCCGCGCGCGCTCGCGAGCAGCGCCAGGCCGACGCCGGTGTTGCCGGCGGTACCCTCGATCATCGTCGCGCCGGGTGCGAGGAGTCCCTTGTCCTCGGCATCCAGCACGATCGCGCGCGCGGTGCGGTCCTTGATGCTGCCGCCCGGATTGAGGTGCTCGCACTTGATGTAGACGGGGACCGGCAGGCCCCTGGCGACCTTCTCGAGCCGGATCAGCGGTGTGTTGCCGATCGCGTCGATCACATCCATGCCGGCCACCATACCCCAGCGGTCAGTCCTCGTCCCTCCGCGGCGCGATCCGCTGCGCCGGTGCGAGCGCCAGCAAGTGCTTCGGCTGGAGGCCCGCGGCGCGCGCCGCGGCGTTCACGTCACCGCGAAACCGCGCCAGCAGATCCACGACGTAGCGGTGCTCGAACTCGCGCAGCACGGCGGCACGCGCATCCTCGTACGGCAGATCGCTGCGTACATTGATGCCGTCCTTCGCGACGCGCGGCTCGAGCGGCTGCTGCGGCGCCTCGACGCGCAACGTGGTCCGCGCCACGCGTACGCTCTCGCCCACCGAGAGCGCGCGCTCCGTGATCCGCGCACCGCCGGAGGGTCCGTACCAGGTGCCGTTGCGCGAGCCGAGGTCGCGGACGATCACCTGCTCGCCTTCGACGCGCACCGCCGCGTGGCGACCTGACACCGCATCGTCCGCGAGCACCACCACGCAGTCGATGTGCGAACCGATGGTCGCCTCGTCCTCGCCGACCTCGTAGCTGCGGCCGCGATCCGGACCATCCGTCACGATCAGGCGCAGGTGCGCGCTCATCCCCACACCGCGTGCGCGACCTTGCGGTGAAACCAGTGCGGACCCTGTTCGTCGTCGGGTGCGAACCGCCCGCGCGGCGCGAACCCAGAGGTCAACCCGCGGCTGACCTGGGCGAGCGCATCGACGTCCTCGGCGTCGACCTGCGAGCTCAGCCAGCGCTTGTCGCGCTGCGCGTGCTTCTCGCGATCGATCGCCCACTGGTACCAGAGGAAGCGCGTCGCATCCGGGCGCCCGGGCACCGGCTGGTACACGTTGACCGAGAGGCCCCACGGATAGAAGTTGAGCGTCAGGTTCGGCCACACGAACCACCACAGCGCGAACACGCGCCGGTCCTTGTCCGGATCGTGGAACCGCGGGGGCAGCAGCGCGGGATCGAAGCCGTCCTCGGGCTTCGTCGCGTACACCCACTGCAGCACGGAGTCCGCGTACAGCTCGGTCTTGTAGCTCCCGAGATCGATCGCATCGGCGAGCCCGCCCGGCGGACGGTGGACGTAGCCGATGTGAAACCGGTCGAGGTAGTTCCAGGCGTGCTGCTTCCAGTTGCCGGAGATCTCTCGGACCTCCGACGACGGCAGACGATCGCTCGGCGTGGGCATGTTGACGAGCGAGGCATCGATCTCGGCCCACGTCTGGGCGAAGGCGCGCGCCGCGGGATCGAGGTTCAGGAACATCATCCGCCGCCACGCGGCCACGGGCAGGGACGTCAGGTGATCGCAGTCGCGCGGAAACCCTTCGAGGCGCTGGAACCCGGGCTGGCTGACGAACCTGCCCGCGCAGTCGAACCGGCGGCCGTGCTGTCCACACACCAGCGTGGGGCCGCGGCTCGCGCCGAGCACGAGCGGAAACCACGCGTGCGTGCAGGTGTTCGGGAACGCGCGCAGCGCGTCGTCATCCCACCCGCGCTGGAGGAACAGCGGCCGACCGAGCAGCGATACGGGCACGCGGCTCCCGCGCGACGCGGTCTGCTCGTCGAGCGGTCGCGGATCGTCGCCGCGCTCCGGGACCAGCTGCCAGCTGGTGCGGAACACCGTGTCGAGCTCGCGCTCGAGGAATGCGGGTTCGACGAACGCGCGGGCGGGCAGGGTCTCGGCGCGGCGAATATCGTCGTCGACCTGGCACTCGGCGGCGGTGAGCGGCATGGCGACCGCAGCATCGCACGCCTGGGGCCCTACAGCAGCGCGCTGAAGATGACCGCGAGGCCCGCGATCGAGACCCACCACACCACGCGATCGCTGGTGCGCCCGCCGAGGTGAGCGATCGCGACGAGGCCGAGGAACAGCGGCAGGCTCTCGAGCATGTTCTTCGCGGCGCGATCGGCGCGGGCCGCGAGTGGGCTCGGCTCGCCGACATCATCCCGATTTCCGAACGCGATCTTCATGCCCGCGGGAGTCCACGCACGGGACTTCAACATCCCGGCCGAGAACACCATCACCCACGTCATCGCCACCGCGTATGCGGCCAGGTAGAGGTCCACCGTCATGCGCGGACCGTACGCGGCGACCCCGCCAACGGATCGGTCCTTGACACGTATCACAACGTGATACAGTGTGTATCACAACGTGATACAAAAACCATCCTCGCCCGAAGTCCCTGAACTTCCTGACCTGCCCAGGCCCCCCAGACCTCCCGAACCGCCCGAGCCGCCGGAGGCCAAGGACCGCGTGATCCACACCCGAGTTCCGGAGAGCCTCGAGGCCGAGCTGCGTGAGCGCGCCCAGGAGCTCGGGATGAGCGTGTCGAACCTCGTGCGCAACGTCCTCGGCCACGCGTTCGGCCTCGTCGGCGACGTGGCAGCGGACGCGCACGCCATCGCGCGTGCTGCACGCGGGGACAGGAAGGCGGTGGTCATCGCGCCGGCAGCCACAGCGGCGACATCGATCGATGACGTGCTCGGCTGGCAGCCGATCGTGCTCGGCAAGAACGCGCTGTGCGCCCGGTGCAACGCGATCCTGCCGCGCGGCGACGATGCGGCGATCGGCGCCGGTACCCAGCTCGTGGTCTGTCCCCCGTGCCTGAAGGAGCTCCGATCATGAACTCCGAGACCTCGTTCGATCAGCTGCTGCAGCCGTTGCGCGAGACCGCCGCGGAGACGCTGCGCCTCCTCAAGCACCTCGGCGGCCGGCTCGACGCCTTCTCGCTCGATCTCGCCCGCGATGTCGGCGCCGTGACCCGCGACGCGCAGGCGTTCGCCACCGCGGTGCAGGACAAGACCACCACGATCTACCGCGCCACGCCGCGGGCGGCGAAGCTCGCGCAGGCCGCGACGGCGCTCGTCGCACGCCAGCGCTGGTTGCGGCTCGCTGCCGCCGCGCGCGGCGAGACGGTGCTCCGCGACGAGGATCATCGCGACCTCGCACGCCGCACGGCCCACATGGCGGCGCAGCTGCGCGGCGGCATCGCGAAGCTCGGCCAGCTCGCCTCGTGCCGTCCGGATCTGATCGGGCCGATCTGGGCCTCCGAGCTGGCGCGCCTGCAGGACGATGTCCCGGCCGTCGACGCGGCTGCGATCCGCGCGCGGATCGAGGCCGACCTCGGCAAGCCGATCGCGGAGCTGTACGCCGCGTTCGACGACGAGCCGCTCGCGGCGGCATCGCTCGCGCAGGTCCACGCCGCGATCCTTCACGACGGCACGGCCGTGGTGGTCAAGGTCCAGGTCCCGGGCATCGAGGACGTCATCGCGGCCGATATCGCCGCGCTGCGCGCGATCGCCGGTGCGTTCGGCGAGCTACCCGGCGTCGATCTGCCCACGCTCGCCGACGAGCTGGCGCGCGCGCTCGCGACCGAGCTCGACTACGTCGCGGAGGCGGATGCGCTGTGGACGTTCGGCGCGAGCGGCGTGCTCGTGCCGCGCGCGTTCCCCGAGCTGTCGACCAGGCGCGTGCTGACCATGACTCGCATCGATGGCGAGAGGTTGATCCCGAGCCTCGAGCGGATGACCCCGGCGGAGCGCGATCCGTTGCTCGGAGCGCTGGTCGGCGAGATCGCGGCGCAGATCCTCGTGCGCGGCCACGTCCACGCCGATCCGCATCCCGGAAACTTCCTCGTCACCCCCGACGGCAAGCTCGCGATGCTCGACTTCGGCTGCACGCTCGAGCTGTCGGCCGTGGAGCGCGCCGCCTACGCGCGCCTCGTCATGGCGATCGCCGGCGGCGATCAGCTCGCGGCGGCGACCCAGCTGGCCGCACTCGGGTTCACCGCGGATGCGCCCGAGGCGCTCGTGGCGATGACCGCATCGCTTGTCGGCGCGATGCGACCGGGCGCCGCGGTCAGCGAGCTCGACTGGGAGACGGCGTTCGCGACGCAGATCGCGCAGGCGAAGCAGCTCAGCGGTCTGACTATTCCGCGATCGTTCGTCCTGCTCGGCCGGGTGCTCGCGACGATCGCGGGCCTGCTCGCGACCTACAAGCCGAACATCCAGCTCTATCCGCTGATCGCGCGCCACCTCGCGGCGGCGAGCGCAGCCTGACCTCGGAGCGCTTCGCGGTTCCTGGCCACCTGCTTGGAGTACGCTCGCCCCGGTGAAGCTGTCGCGCGGCGTCTCGTACATGATCGCGAGCGCGCTCGGCTTCTCGGTGATGAGCGTGCTCGTCAAGGTCGCGAGCCAGCGGCTGCCCACCGCCGAGATCGTCCTCTCGCGCGCCGTGGTCACGCTCGTCGTGTCGTACGCGATGGTGGTGCGCGCCGACCTTCACCCGTGGGGCACGAACAAGCGCGGCCTCGTGTTTCGCGGCCTGCTCGGGTTCGGGGGCCTGACGTTCTACTACCTCGCGATCTCGCACCTTCCCCTCGCCGACGCGACGACGATCCAGAACACCACGCCGCTGCTCACCGCCGTGCTCGCGTGGTGGATCCTGCGCGAGGCGATCGGCTGGCCCACCGCGTTCGCGCTCGCATGTGGCATCGCCGGCGTGCTGCTGATCGTGCACCCGAGCGGCGCCGGACTCGATCCGCTGGGCGTCGGCGTGGCGCTCGCCGCAGCGACCACCTCCGCGTTCGCCTACGTCACGGTACGCCAGCTCACGCGCACCGAGCACCCGCTCGTCATCGTGTTCTACTTCCCGCTGATCGCGACCCCGCTCGCCGTGCCGTGGGCGGTCGCCACGTGGGTGACGCCGCAGCCGATCGACTGGCTGCTGCTGGTGGCGATCGGCCTCGCGACCCAGGTCGGCCAGGTGTTCCTGACGATGGGGCTCGCGATCGAGAAGGCCGGCAAGGCGACCTCCATCGGCTACCTGCAGGTCGCGTTCGCGATGATCTGGCAGTGGGCCGTGTTCGATGCGCCACCGACCGCGTGGTCGATCGGCGGTGCGGCGCTGATCGCCGCGGGCACGCTCGCCGTCGCGAGCGTCAGGCCGCGGGCGTCGGCGCCAGCGGACGGATCGCTTGCCCACACAGCCAGGTCACGAGGGCCACGAGCGTGAGCGCGCCGATCACGTCGGAGACGTAGTGCGCATCCGCGATCAGGCGCGCGATCATCGCGAACCCGACGATCGCCAGCAGCGGTCGGGCGCGCGGCCACACGCAGATCACGGGGATGATCACGCTCGCGAACAGCACCACGTGCCCGGAGGGGAACGAGATGCCCTTCACCCAGCCAAACGTCTCGTCGCCGCCGTGTTTCAGCCACTCGAGCGGGCGCAACCGGCCGGTCAGCTCCTTGATCTGGATCATCGCGATCCGCCCCAGGATGTGGCTCGCCGCCAGGAACATCCAGATCGGCGCGCGGTGCCGCCATCTCGGGGTCGCGACGGTCACGAGCATCACCACCGCCAGCGCGATGCCGCTGGTCCA
>JAYVLW010000149.1:0-24520 GCA_043759315.1 Myxococcales bacterium | reverse complement strand
TCCGCGCAGGCGAGCCTCGAGGAGGCTCGCATCGCCTACGCGGCGGCGGTCGCCGAGCGGCTCGCGAAGCTCGATGCATCGATGGCCACGCTGGCGAAGCGCACCGACGCGGCTGCCACCGATGCCCGCACGGGCCTCCACGCGCGGCGTGACCAGCTCGCCGCGAAGGTCGCCTCGATCCGGACCACGACCGATCCGGGCTGGGCGGAGTACACGAAGGATGTCGACACGATGTTCGACGCGATCGAACGCGACCTCCAGACCGCCAACCGCTGATCGGGCGACATCTGCCCAGGTGGGCGCTCGGGCACGGATCCGATCGCGTCAGGTCCGCCCCTTCGGGTCCACCCCGACTCAGGGACCTGCGGGCGTCGCGGATCAGCGCGCGAACCGCGCCCACTGGTCCTGCAGCCGCTGCGCGGAGACCGGCACGGCGGTCTTGAGCTCGGGGGCGAAGGTCTGCACCCGGAACTCCTCGAGCAGCCAGCCGAACTCCTCGATCTCGGCCACGAGGTAGCCCTTCGCGTGGAGCTCGTCGCGCTTCTTCACGAAGCTCTGCCAGAACGGAGCCACCTGCGCGGCCTTCTGCTGATCCTTCTGCGGATCGTGCGACAGCCGCTGCAGCCGCACGTCGAGCGCCTTGAGGTAGCGCGCGATGTGGGGGAGGCGCGTGACGGGCGTGACGCGCATCAGATCCGCCGGCACGAGGTGCGCGAGCTGGCTGTGGATGTCCTCGATCGCGGTGCGGGTGGCGCCCGGTCGGGCCGCCAGGGTCTTGAGCGCCGCGAGCACCTTGTCGAGCTCGCCGGCGAGCCCGAGGGCTGCGGTCGCGAGCTGCGCGAGCGCGACCGACAGCGCGTCGCGGCCCTCGGTGAAGCGCTCGAGGTACGCGGACCTGGTGCGCGGGACCGCGTCGGGATCGGTGAGGCGAAAGGCGTCGTCGAGCGCGCGCAGCACGATCTGCTTCTTCATCGGCGGCGCGAGGCCCGCCGGCAGCTTTGCCTCGAGCTTCGCCACCGAGGTGGACAGCTGCAGCAGGTACAGCTTCCGCAGTCCGTCGCGCGTCGCGGCGGAGGCGGCGGCGGCAGACTCGAGGAGCCGCACGTCGACCGCCATCTCGGTCTCGACCAGCGCCGGATAGGCGAGCATCGCGCGCCCCGCGACCTCGAGCGTCACCGAGGCGGGGAACGCGTCGAGGTCCCACGCCTTCATGCCGGTGCGCTCGTGCTTCGCGCGCGGCGCACGCGCCCACAGCTCCTTCGCGCGGTGCGCGAGCGTGCGCTGCAGCTCTGGAAGGTCGCGACCGGAGGCGATGGTCTTGTCGTGATCGTCGACGACGCGGAACGTGAACGACAGGTACGCGGGGAGCGCGCGTAGATCCCACGCCTCGCGCGAGACCCGCTCGCCGGTGCGCTCGTAGATCGCGCGCTCGAGCGCGGGCAGCATGGCACCGTCGAACGGACGGAGGGAGGACGCGAGCGCGAGCGCGAGGTCTCCGAGCGGAGCGAGCGCCTTGCGCAGCGGCTTCGGCAGCGCTTCGAGCAGCGCGCGCAGCTTGTCCTCGTGCCAGCCGGGGATGGTCCACGCGAGGACGTCGGGATCGAGCTGCGGCAACAGAGCGAGGGGCACGGTGGCGGTGATGCCGTCGTCGTCCTCGCCCGGATCGAACTTGTAGGCGAGCGGTAGCGCGGCGCCGCGCACCACGAGCTGATCGGGGTAGCGCTCCGGCGAGAGCTCGTGGGCCTCGTCGAGGAGGAGGTCCGCGCGCGAGAGGTGGAGGATCGCCGGCTCGCGCGCCTCGGCCTGGCGGCGCCAGTCTTCGAACGTCTTCCCGCTGAACACGTCGGGCGGGATGCGCTTGTCGAAGAAGTCCCACAGCGCGTACTCGTCGGCGACCATGTCGCTGCGGCGGGCCTTGTCGCGCATGTACTGCACGTCGTCGTGGAGCCGCTGGTTCGCCTCCATGAACTTCGCCTTGGTCGTGTACTCGTGGCGCACGAGGGCGTGGGTGATGAACAGCTCGCGCGACAGGACCTGGTCGAACTGCGCGTAGGCGACCTTGCGGTCCTTGACGATCGCCAACCCGTAGAGCGTGACTTGCTCCTTCGCCACCACCTGCCCTGCCTTCATCTCCCAGTGCGGATCGCCGTAGCTGCGCTTGCACAACGGGCCCGCCGCGGCCTCGAGCCACCCGGGATCGATCTTCGCCACCGAGCGCGCGAACAGCTGTGACGTCTCGACGAGCTCGGCGGCCATCACCCACTGCGGCGGCTTGCGGGCGAGCCCCGACGACGGGTGGATCATGAACCGCGTCTGGCGCGCGCCGACGTAGATGCGCGTCTCCTGGCTCCACATCCCGATCTTGCTGAGCAGCCCCGGCAGCAGGGCGCGGTGGATCTGCTCGGCCGACGCCGGCTGGTCGTTCGGCGGGAAGTCGAGCTCGCGCATCACGCGGACGAGCTGCGCGTGGATGTCCTCCCACTCGCGCATCCGGTTGTAGTTGAGGAAGTTCTCGCGGCAGAGCTTGTACAGCTGGGATCGCGTGCTGCGCGCGCGAGCGTCCTGCCAGAACGCCCACAGCTTCAGGTAGCTCGCGAAGTCGCTCCCCTCGTCCTTGAACTTCCGGTGCGCCTCGTCGGCGCGCTGCTGCGCCGCGTGCGGGCGGTCGCGCGGATCCTGCAACCCGAGCACGGCGGCGATCACCACCACCTCGCGCAGCGCGTTCTGCTCGCGCCCGCCGAGGATCATCCGCCCGAGCCGCGGATCGAGCGGCAGCCGACCGAGCTGCTCGCCGAGCTCGGTCAGCCGGCCGTCCTCGGTGATCGCTCCGAGCTCCTCGAGGACGCGGTAGCCCTCGTCGATCGAGCGCTTCTGCGGTGGATCGAGGAACGGGAAGCTCTCGATGTCCCCGAGCCGCAGCGACTTCATCCGCAGGATCACGCCCGCGAGGCCGACGCGCTTGATCTCGGGATCGGTGAACGCCGGCCGCGACAGGTAGTCCTGCTCCTCGTACAGCCGGAAGCACACGCCGCTCTCGGTGCGGCCGCAGCGACCCTTGCGCTGATCGGCGCTCGCCTTCGACACCGGCTCGACGAGGAGCTGGGTGACGCCGGTGCGCACGTTGTAGCGGTTGACGCGCGCCACGCCCGCATCGACGACGTAGACGATGCCGGGGATGGTCAGCGACGTCTCGGCCACGTTGGTCGCGAGCACCACGCGCCGCTGCGGCGATGACTGGAACACGCGCTGCTGCTCCGAGCCCGGGAGGCGTGCGTACAGCGGCAGCAGGAGCGTATGGGGCAGCGCGCGCTGCTCCAGCTCGGTGACGGACTCGCGGATCTCGCGCTCCCCGGGCAGGAACACCAGCACGTCGTTGCGCGGATCCATCTCCGTGATCTCGTTGACCATGTTCGCGACCGCATCGGAGATGTCGGCCTCGTCGTCGCGCGGGGGCCGATACAGCACGTCGACCGGGTAGGTGCGGCCCGACACCTCGATCACCGGAGCGCCGCCGAAGAACGCCGAGAACCGATCCGTCTCGAGCGTCGCCGAGCTGACGATCACGCGCAGCTCGGGCCGCCGCGGCAGCAGGCGCTTGAGGAAGCCGAGCAGGAAGTCGATGTTGAGGCTGCGCTCGTGCGCCTCGTCGACGATGATCGTGTCGTACGCGCGCAGCATGCCGTCGCCCTGGATCTCGGCGAGCAGCATGCCGTCGGTCAGGAACTTGATGTGCGAGGTCCTTCCGACCTTGTCGTTGAACCGGACCTTGTAGCCGACCACGTCGCCGAGCTCGGTGTGCAGCTCGTCCGCCACGCGGGCCGCCACGCTGGTGGCCGCGATCCGGCGTGGCTGCGTGCAGCCGATGTGCGCGTTCGCGGAGCGGCCCATCGCGAGGCAGATCTTCGGCAGCTGCGTGGTCTTCCCCGAGCCGGTCTCGCCCGCGATGATGATCACCTGGTGCTCGTCGATCGCGTTGGCGATATCGACGACGCGAGCCGTGATCGGGAGGTTCTCGGGGAACGTCACCCGGTCGCTCAGCTGGAGGCCAGGGCGCAACACGTCGGGGCCTTGAGTAGCACCTCGCTCGCGTGAAGTCCTGGCCTGGCGCCCGCGGCTCGGCGCTACGCGGCCGTGCGGCGCGTGACCATCTGCTCGATCACGTAGTCGCGGAGCATCCGGCGCTCGCGCTGCGAGGTGTCGGCGATCCGCAGGCCGGCGCGGCACCAGAACCGCGGCTGGCCATCTGGGCGACGGCCCGGCATCGGTGTCAGGTAGGCGCGCGTGACGATCGCGCTCGCCCACACGACCTCGTCGAGGCCGGGCAGATCGATCTCGAGCTGGACGACTGGCCTGACGTTGTTGGGGTCGAACGGTCGCTCGAGCCGGAGCCCGAGCGTCGACAGGTTGCTCATCGAGGCGTGGTGGAGGCTATCATCGTCGGTGACGACGCCGCAGAATCCCTCGACGGAGATCCGCGGCGCACGTCGGCGGGCATCGAGTAGGTTCACAAAATAATGGTACGAGACGGAACGACGCGGGCAAACAAACTGTAACGGACAGCCACCGGGGGCCGTCCCAGGAGATCAGGAAGTGGCGACCATCCTTCTCACCGGCGCGACGGGCTTCATCGGGCGCCGCCTCGCGGTGGCGCTCGGAGCCGCGGGATACGAGGTGCGGAACGCGTCCCGCGACCCGGAGAAGGCCCGTGCGCGCGAGCCCTCCCGGACCTGGGTCGCGCTCGATCTCGAGCGGCCCGAGACCATCGCGCCCGCGCTCGCCGGCTGCGACGCCGCGTTCTATCTGATGCACGGCATGGGCCCCGGGCACCGGCCCGATTATCCGGAGCTCGAGGCCGCGGGCGCGACCGCGTTCGCCGGAGCCTGCGCGGCGGCTAGCCTTCGCCGGGTCGTCTACCTCGGCGGGGTGGTTCCGGCGAGCGGAACGTCGAAGCACCTCGCGAGTCGTCAGCGGACCGGCGAGATCCTGCGCGCCGGGACCACGAGCGTCGTCGAGCTGCGCGCCGCGATGGTGATCGGCGCCGGCAGCGCGAGCTGGACGATGGTCCGTGATCTCGCGCGCCGGCTGCCGGCGATGCTGCTGCCGCGCTGGCTCAAGAACTCCTCGTACCCGATCGGCGTCGAGGACGTCGTCGCCGCCTTGCTGGCGGCCCTCGAGCTTCCCGACACGGGATCGCACGTGTTCGAGGTCCCCGGCGCCGAGCGGGTCACGCATCGCGAGATGCTGGTGCGCACCGCCGCGACGATGGGGCGCAAGAGCCTGATGCTCAGCGTGCCGGTGCTCACGCCGAGGTTGTCGAGCTACTGGATCGCGCTCGTCACGCGCACGGATCTCGCGATGGCGAAGGAGCTCGTCGAGGGCGTGCGCTTCGACCTCGAACCGACGGAGTCCGTGCTGTGGGAGCGCATCGCTCATGCACCGATGGCCCTCGATGCTGCGATCCGGCTCGCGCTCGCCGACGATCCTTCCGGTGATGCCCCCTCGCCCGCGATGCTCGAGCGGCTGCGAGCGATCGGAACGCGACGGGCGCACGCGTGAACTACCGCGCGGTGATCGCCGTTGCCGTGTCGACGGCGGGGTTCGCGGTCTCGCTGGGCCTGCGCGACCAGATCGATCCATGGCTCTCGACGGCAGCCAGCGGCCTCGTCGGGATCGGCCTGTCCATGTGGGCCCTCGACGCGCGGCTCCGCGGCCTGTTCGCGAGCAGCTGGCGCGGCCTCGCGACGGCGGCGGCGATCGGCCTGGCCCTCGTGGTCGCGACGCACGCCGCCTATCGCGTGACCGAGTCGGTCTCGCCCGCGGTGACCGAGCACGTGCGGGCACTCTACGCCACGATCGCGGTCGGCCATGGCCGCCTCCCCCTCGTGGGTCTGACGCTGGTCGTGGTCGTCGCCGAGGAGCTGATCTGGCGCGGCGCCGCGCTCGAGATGTTCCCGGCGCGGCGCACGTGGTTCGCGGTCGCCACGGTCGGGCTGTACGCGCTCCCCCAGGCCCTCGCAGGTGCGTGGCTCCTGGTCGCGGCCGCCCTCGGCGTGGGCAGCTTGTTCCTCGTCCAGCGCGTCGTTACCGGCCGGTTGACCGACTCGATCGTCACGCACGCGGTGTGGAGCATCGCGATCTTCGTCGTGGTCCCGCTCGGAGCGTAACGGTCCGTACCCGGCCGCCATCGAACCGCGGTGGACCTGCAAACCGACTCATCGGCGCCCATCGACGAGATCTTCGACCTGTTCGGCCTCGACCGCTATGGCGACGCAGAGCTCGACGATCTGGGCTTTGGCGTGATCTGTCTCGATCCCCGCGGCAAGATCCTCCGCTACAACCTCGCCGAGGCACGGCTCGCTCGGCTCGATCGGAGCAAGGTCCTCGGCCGCGACTTCTTCCGTTCGATCGCGCCCTGCACCGCGACCCCCGAGTTCGAGGGCCGGTTTCGCACCTTCGTCACGGGCATCGAGCCGCGTATCGCGTTCCCCTACGTCTTCGACTTCAAGTTCGGCGCGCAGGACGTCGACATCGAGATGGTCCGCTGCCGGACGCCCGGGCAGTACTACCTGTGCATCAACCGGAAGGTGTTTCGCCCGGCGCGCGCGGGGTACGAGGCCGTCGCGGCACCGCGCCAGGCCGAGCTCGTTCCTGACGAGCGCGCCTTCGGCGTCCAGCGCGACGAGACCGACCAGCGCTTCGTGGTGATGCCATCGACGGCGTTGCGCGCACTACGCTTGACCTGGGACAAGATCGCGCCGCAGGGCTGGAGCCTGTTCGCCGCCGAGTGGGGCTTCCGCTGGGGGCGTCTCGCGGTGATCGACATCGAGACCACCTTGCAGGAACGCCAGGCGCGCACGCTCCGCGACCTGCCGCTCGACGAGGCGCTGGCGCTGGTGCGCGCACATATCGAGCGGGACGGCTGGGGGCGCATCGCGATCGACGTCACCAGCTCGACGGCGAGCACGCGGGGCGCGGCGATCATCACGCTCGAGCGGTCGGCGCTGGCCGAGGCGGCGGGAGCGAGCGAGATGCCCAGGTGCCAGCTCGTCGGCGGCCTCGTGCGCGCGATGCTCGGTCATATCGCGCAGCGTCCGCTCGCCGTGCGCGAGATCCGCTGTGCTGCTCAAGGCGCGCCGCACTGCGAGATGGTCGCCGTCGCGCACAGCCGCCGCGCTCGTCTCGATACCGCTGCCGGCTCGGCCTCGGATGCGGCCGGTGCGCTGGCACTGCTCGACGGATCCGGAGGGCAGACGCCTCGCGCGGGCGACGTGCTCGCCAGGTTGTTCTGAGCGTTCTCGGGACGCCGCGAACCATGCGGGCTCCACGCCTTCGTCGGCGCTGGGATGCGAGCCCCGCTCGAACCCAGTGAACCCCTACTCCCCGGACCCAGCTGGAATCGCAGCTTCGAGCATGCCGATGACCTGCGCGTCCTGGATCCCGATCGTGCAGAGGTTACCGATGCTCGACATCCGGATGTACGTCGCGGCGGTCTTGTAGCGGACGTGCTCCGAGTTGACCCCGTTGGTATCGGTTCCCTTGATGTGAGTGGCCGGCTCGCCGAGTTCGGCTTTGCAGGCAGCGATGAGGGTGTCGCACGCCGCGTGGCATTTTTCGCCCGAGCACCACGAGAACAGCACCTGCGCGAGCTCGCCGTGGAACACGGTCGAGAAGACATCGCTCCGTGTTCGCACGCCGCAAAGCTCCACCTCGAGCGCTGCTCGCGATTTCCACATCTCGGCGCCACCGGCGACCAGCGCGAGCACATCGGGATCTGTCGTCGAGGGCAGGACGGGGATTTCGTAGACGCCACGGTCGCAACACGGCTTGCCGAGAGCAAAGGTCGTGCGTCCCGCGCGATCGATCGGGCTCACGCTCGGGTTCTTGCCGCAGGCCGCGAGCAGCAAGATCGCGGAACGTAAACGAGGCATGTCTGATCTCTACTACGAACGACGCGGTCGCGGGATCACCGGCGGGTAGCGACCTCGGTCCAGTCAAGCTCGTGCGGTAACCGCACGCCGACTTGGCGATCCCGGGCACGCTCAGTGGAGGTTCCACATACAGCGGGCGTTCGCCTCCATCTCGAGCTCCTGCCACGAGCCGAGGCCGCAGATGGTGGTCGAGGTGAATTGCATCTGGGACACGCCGTTCAGCCTGCACTCGCACAGCGAGAACCGGAGCTGCCCCGCAGCCTGGATCTGGCAGCTGACCTCGTGGTCCGACGGCGTCGTGCCCGTGCATTGCGACCACTTGAAGTCGCAGGTGTAGATCAGCTGCACGACCGGATCCTTCGCCGCACACACGGTGGTGACCGGCGCCGGGGGCGCATCGGCCGTCACCTTCGCATCGGGCGTGGCAGTCACGCCAGCGTCCACATCACCGCCCTCCGTGCCTTCGGAGCGACAACCGGCCAAGACGACGAACGCGATGAGGATCGAGCGCATGCCTCGAGAACGCGCCTGCGACCCCGGATGGGAACTATTTCTCGCGGCCACAAGGTCGTGACATCAAGAGCAGAAACCGTGACATCGCGCGCGGGTCCTTCTCGCATGCGCACCCTCCCGATCGCCGGTTTCCTCGTCCTCACCGCCACCGCCACCGCCGCCCAGGCCTCGACCGCCCGGCGTCTCGAACGGTTCGATGACGGCCACGCCACCCTGAAGGTCGTCCTCACGACCAAGGAGGCTACAGCTCAGGAGCTGGTCGTCCCGATCGCTGTCCCGGCCGGCATGGTCGTCACCGGGCTGTCGATCAGGATCGGCCGCGACACGCCGATGATCGCGCAGCCCCTGCTCGCGAGCTCCGCGCGCGACGTCTACGACGACGTGGTGGCGCAGCTCCGAGATCCCGCACTGCTCGAGATCACCAGGACCGGCACCATGAGGCTCTCCGTGTACCCGGTCACCAGGGACACCCCGGCGCGGGTCACCATCGAGCTGACCTCGATGCACACCGTCGAAGGGCTCGCGCGCGTGGATCGCGTGACGTCGCTGGTCGCCGTGCCCGACGAGGAGGACGCCCGGAAGGCCCGCCGTCGCGGCGCCTACGCGAACTACTGGCCGGCACATCGTACGTGGCGCCCCGAGCTGGTGGTGGTCGTCAACGACCCCGAGTGACTAGCGCACGGTGGTCCACGCGGCGTCACCGGTCGCCCACTGCGTGATCCAGCTGGACAGCCGCACTCCGCCGGGACCGACGAGCGTGTTGATCTGACCGAACATCGTGTGCGCCGTGCCCGCGATCACGAACGCATGCGTGGTCGGAAGGTCGTACTGGTTCGCGAGCAGCGAGTTCGTCGCGGGGACGAGCGAGCCAGCGGTGGCCGAGTAACCGAAGTACTGCTTGATCACCGCGTCGTCGTCATACGTGAGGAGCGCGATGCGCGACTTCGGATGCGCCGTGGTCACCGCGTCGATCACGTTCGGCAGGCTCGCGGTGCAGCCGGTGCAGCTCGGCGGGAACTGCAGCGACCACGCGGTCTGCCAGGTCGAGTATGCGGCGAGCACGGGCACGTACGGCGAGCTGTCCTGGAGCACGTGCACGTCGACGCTCGGCCACGCCGCCGCGAACCGGTGCTGGTTGAACGTCGCGCCAAAGCCGCCGGCGCTCGAGCCCGCGACCCAGATCTTCGTGGCATCGGGCAGCGTGGCCTTCAGCGCATCGATGAAGTGCTGCGTGTTGGTGGCGCCGGTGTGATGCACGGTGTGGGTGCCATAGGTGCGCGTCTCGATGCCCGCGTGCAGGTCGCCCGTGCAGTACGGGACCCACACGAGCGTGGCGCGGCCGAACACGTTGCCCGCGGAGCGATCCGCCTGCGCGCCACCGAGATCGGCGGCGAGCTTCGCCGCGTCGTACGTGGTCTCGATGTTGATCGCGGACTTCAGCGTGAAGCACGTGGTCTCGTCCCAGCACGCGCCGCCGCCCTGGAGATACACGAACAGGTCGGCGCTCGGCGTCGACGGGAAGTTGATCCCGAAGCCCGCGGGCGTGCCGTTCGCGCACGTCGTGCCCGGCACCGGGATCCACGTCCACACGTTCGGCGGCGCCGTGATCACGGACGCATCCGCGGCGGCGTCACCGGGCGGCTGATCATCCGCGGTCGTCGACGAGCCGCCGCACGCGGCGACGAACAGAACCAGCGCGGCGGTGAGACGGTACATCGCGGTCAGTCTACCGCCTGGAACCCGCCGACAGGGGACGTGTTATGACGCCGCATGCGCCTGTTCGCTCTCTCGCTGGTGATCGCCGTGGCCTGTAGCAAGAGCAAGGCGCCGCCCGCGGCGGGCTCGGCAGAGACGACGAAGTCCGCGGAGCCCGCGCCCGCGCCCGCCGTGCCGCCCGGCCTCGGTGCCAAGATCGCCCCGCCGGCACCGGTCGAGGGCTACCGGACGATCGCGCCGCGGCGGATGCGTCACTCGTCGGTGCGTGGCGACTTCCGCGTGTACCGCACGGCGGCCGGCATCGTCGCGTCGTGGAAGACGCTGCTGTCGGCGCGCACCGTCGACGGCAAGCCGATGTGGAACAAGGAGGATCAGGGCCGCGCGGTGGCGGTGAGCCCCGACGGGGCGAAGATCGTCACGAACAACGATGCGGGCGAGCTACTGATCCTGGATGCGAAGACCGGCGCGCCGAGCGGCAAGGCCACGCAGCTCGGCGGGCGCGGCGACACCACGCGCGAGAACGTCTGGATCTCTGCGTTCACCTGGATGCCGGACGGCAAGCGCCTGCTCGCGCTCGACTCGCAGCACGTCTACGTGGTCGGCGCGGATGGCGCCGTGCAGAAGGAGCTGACGGTCAAATGCAAGGAGGACTGCTTCTTCACGTCCGCGGTCGCGGTGTCGAACGACGAGGTGATCCTGTGCAGCGGGTCGGGTACGTCGTCAGGCCAGCTGCTCAAGGTCAAGGTCGCGGACGGAGCCACGGTCGTCGCGGTCGACTTCTACGGGCACGACCTCGATCTCTCGGCCGATCGCTCCGTGTTCGTCGCTGATGGATCCAACGAGGTCTCGCTCGTCGATGTCGCAACGCTGACACCACGGTGGACGGCGCCGCTGCCGGGCTTTCGCGGCGTCAAGATGAAGGCGGATAGCGATGGCTGGACCGAGTGGAAGCCGGTGCCGAAGCTGAGCCCCGACGGCGCGTACATCGCCGTCAACGACAACGCCGGCCGGCTGTGGCTGCTCGACGCCAAGGACGGCAAGCCCGTCATCGCGTATCCGACCGAGCTGGTCGACTTCGTGGAGGACGTGATGTGGCTCGATGCCGCGACGCTTATCGCTCTCGACAACCCCGGTCACGTGCTCCGCATCGCGGGCACCCCGCCGCGCGCGGTGTGGTCCGAGATGGACGGTCCCGAATCGGCGAAGTGGGACGAGCCGTAGCCGCGATCGCGCGGGGTTACGAACACCTGGCAATCCTCGGCACGCCCTGGGATCACGCGTCCTTCACGCGCCGGCCCTCGTGACTTCACGCGAGGGCGACCTACCGTGAAGGAATGTCGCATCGCCTCGTTGTCGTGGCGCTTCTCGCTGGGTGTGTTGGACCGTCGACCGTCATGGACGACGCGCCGGATGGCCCGGGCGGGCCCGGAACTCCGGAGCCGCGACAGACGTTCCAGCGCTGCACCGGACGCGCCTACACGCCGGCGCCCGACGAGGGCTGGCGGCACAGCATCGCGACCCCGATCGTGACGTCGGTGGGTGATGCGAATCACGCGGGCAAGGACATCATCGCGCGGTACGGCGCGACCGCGACGCTCGCCGCGAAGCTCACGTACGGCAAGGTGAGCAAGGACCTCGAGGACGAGGACGTCCTCGTGTTCCTCGATGACTGCGCCGGGTGGCGCTCGCTCGGCCGCGCGACCACCGATGACGACGGCCGCGTGCGCGTGGTCGCGCCCAGGTTGCCGGTCGGCGCCTACGAGGTGCGGTTCCAGGTGGCAGGTGATCAGAGCGTGACGACGTCGGTGCTGTGGGTGCTGCCCGCCGGGACGCGGTTCGTGGTCTCGGATATCGACGCGACGCTGACGACGGGTGACGGCGAGCTGTTCGAGCAGATCTTCGCGGGGCTGGTGCCGCCCGCGTACCCGATGGGCGCGGAGCTGATGGCAGCGCACGCCGAGCGCGGGCACGTGGTGATGTACCTGACCGGGCGACCGTACTGGCTGTCGGAGATGACGCGCACGTGGCTCGGCGACCAGCAGTTCACCCCCGGGCCGCTGCGCGTGACCGACTCCAACACCGAGATCCTGCCGACCGAGGGCAGCGTGGGCGCGTTCAAGCGCGCGCAGCTCGCCGAGCTGGTGGCGGCGGGCTTCGTGATCGATGCGGCCTACGGCAACGCGACGACGGACATCTCCGCGTACCTCGGGACCGGGATCGATCCCGCGCGGGTGTGGATCATCGGCGCGCATGCCGGCGAGCGCGGCACGCACGCGGTGAGCGAGAGCTGGAGCCAGCGTGCAGGCGAGGTCGCCGCATCCGCGAAGGTCGCGCAGCCGTTCGACTGGTAACCAGCGACGCGAGCTCCTCGGCGCGCTCGGGATCGAGAAGCTGTGACCCGTGAGAACCCGTGTCAGTTCCCGGCAGTATCGAAGTTCAGCGGGTAGGTCACGGTCACGGTCCCGCCGCCCGCCGGTGGTGGGAACACGAAGCTCCCGTAGATCTTCGCGATGCAGTTCTCGAGCCCGGCCTGCGCGCCACTCGCCTGCGAGCTCTGCACACGACCGTCGGGACCGATCGTGAACCGAACAACGACCTTGGGTAGCGCGTTCGGCGACCACGTCTCGTAGCAGACGACGATCGCGGAGAGGTGCCGCTTCACCATGCTGCGGATCGCGGCCGCGTTCTGATCGCGCGGGGAGAGCGCGACCGAGCTCGTCGGAACTCGCGGCGTGCGGCCCGGGGTCGGTGACGGAACCACGATCGAGCTGCTTTCGATGTCGGCGACCGGCGCATCCGGCGGCGCCGGCGCCTCGGAGGACCCGCTCGGAGCCGCGGCGACGCCCACCAGCGGAGGCGGAGGTGCTGGCGTTGCACCGCAGCCCGCGAGCACCAGCGCCAGGATTCGCATCGCGAGAAGACACTACCCGCGTGCCCGGGTTGCGGCTGCTAGAATCGGTGCGCGTGCGCAAGTCGATCCTCCTCGTGCTGCTCGGCGCCTGCGCGAAGTCACCGCCGCCGCCACCGCCGCCCACTCCACCCACGGCTCCCGCGGCAGCGCCCGCGCTCGTCCCACCGACACCCGCGGAGGACATCGCGGCGCCGAACCGGCCACTGACCAGCGGCGAGATCGCGCTGCTCGAGCCGATCTTTCGCGACGGCATCGACTACGCGAAGGTCCACGTCATCAACAACTCGTTCCCGCTGCAGCCGGAGAACGTGTACATGACGCCGCGCGGTCACGTGTACGCGCCCGGCGACCTGTGGCAGAGCGACTTCTCGGCGCTGCGTGGCGGCACGCGCGCCGTGTTCGTCCACGAGATGACGCACGTGTGGCAGTACGCGAACGGGATGGACCTGATCGGCCAGGGCGTTGTCGAGTTCACCAAGTACCGCGGGCAATACGAGAAGGCGTATCCGTACGAGCTCGCGCGCGAGCGGGACCTCGTCGACTACGGCATGGAGCAGCAGGCCTCGATCGTCGAGGACTACTTCGTGATCACGTTCGACCAGGGCTGGCCGCACCGGATGACGAACAAGGGCGTCTCCGACCAGCAGCGCAGTGAGCTGTACGCCGCCGTGATGAAGAAGTTCCTCGCCAATGCGCGCTACGCCCGCGAGCTCGACGCGGCGACCGTGGCGGCGCAGCACGCGAAGTCATCGGAGCAGAAGCAGCCCGGCCCCGACGCGTGCAAGGAGTCCGAGGAGGAGCACGGCGCGGCCCACATGTGCAGCTGGCGCTACCTCCCGCCGAGGAAGCCGTGATGCGCTATCGTCCGCCGATGTACCGCACGCTGCTTGCCCTGACGCTGCTCACGTCCGCCGCCGCCGCCGAGGCGCCGAAGTTCGAGATCGAGAACGGCTTCCTCAAGGTGCCGTTCGCGGTCACCTTCGATACCGGCAAGGCCACGCTCACGTCGGCGTCCGCCGACGCGATCGCGTACGTGGCCGCGTACCTGGAGGCGAAGTCCTCCGTCAGCACCCTGCGGATCGAGGTCCACACCGACGCGCAGGGCAACGACAGCTTCAACCAGGCGATGTCGGAGAAGCGCGCGTTCGCGGTGGCCAAGGCGCTGGTCGCGAAGGGGGTGCCCTGCAAGCGCCTGCTCCCGGTGGGGTTCGGCGAGACCAAGCCGGTCGCCGACAACGGGACCGCCGAGGGGCGCGCCGCGAATCGCCGGACCGCGTTCGCGAACGCCGCGCTCCGCGGCAAGGCGATCGGCCGCATGCCGCTCGATGGCGGCGGCGCTGTCGCCGGCGATCCCTGCAAGTAAGGCCGAAACTATTGGGCGCGTGACCCGGGATGTTCGGTAGAGCTAGCGCGTGAACCGCACCCTCCTGAGCGCCCTGATCCTCGTCGCCGCGTGCGACTCCTCGGGCGGAACCGGCGGGCTCGATGCGAGCACGACCTCCGGCGACGGCCAGCCCGCCTCCGGTGATGGCGGCCCAATCGACGGCTCGAACGGCAACCAGCTCCACTCGACCCTGACCACCAGCTGCTCCGCCACACTGCAGGGCCGCGCGATCGTCAACGAGAACGGCAACCTCGGCATCGCGTTCACCGAGGCGGCGTCGCCCTACACGTTCCTCGGCTCCGTGCAGTTCGAGCTGCCGGATGGCTACACCGGCGCGGTCCCCGATCCCGAGATGTGGAACGGCTCGAGCCCGCGCCGCGTCGTCGCGATGACCACGCGGACCTACGAGCTCCACGGCAACCACTGCTGGTTCAACGGCACCGCGCCATCCGGCGGCAGCGTCTCGATCACGACCTATCACCCGCTGCAGGGCATCGTGAAGGCGACGTTCACCGCGCTCCAGCTGCGCAGCTGCACGGGCTCCGAGATCTGCACCGTCAGCGGCACGATCGAGACCACCGGCGAAGGCGTGTTCGAGTAGCTCACCGGCCGATCGCGGCGGCGATCGCCAGCGCCAGCTCGCCTCGCTCGATCGCCCGCTGCTTCGCCGCATCGGCGACGAACGATCTCGCCTCGTCGATCGTCGCGGCCTGCATCGTGACCCCCGCCTTCTGTAGCGCGGCGAGCCCGCGGTCGGTCTCCTTGCGCCACCTCGCTCGCAGCTTCGGCTCCCACGCCGCGCAGGCGTCGCGCAGCTTCGCCTGATCGCGCGGGGGGATCCGCGCCCACGCGCGCCCCGCGAACACGAGGCCACCGACGACGTAGTGGTGCCGGAGGTTCGACATCGTGCGCGCCTTCGCACCCGCCATCGCGAGCATGTACAGCGGCGGCACGACCCAGGCACGCGCCTGCCCGCTCGTGATCGCCTCGGTGAGCTTGCCGTCGAGCGGCCACCCGAGCTGGGGCGCTCCGGCCGCGAGCGCTCCCGCGAGGCTCGCGAATGGCTCGGCGGCGAACACGTGCGCGAAGCCGAGGTCCGCCCACATCGCGAACGTCAGCGCGCGGGTGGCGAACAGCTCGCGAACCGCGGGCGTGACGGCGGTGGTCGCGCGGTCGACCTCGTCGGTGTTGTTGAACAGCCCGGGGCTCGCGAACGCGCTCAGCTCGGGCACGAGCACGACGAGCCCGGTCGCGCTGAACGCGCCGCCGTCGAGCTTGCCGTGCACGACCAGGTCGGCCATCGCGGCCTCCTCGCCGAGCTGACCACCGGAGACCCAGTCGATGACCACGGCGCCCTTCGTGCGACGTTCGACGTCGGCGCCCAGGGCGCGCATGTCCGTCATGTACCGGCTGCCTTCGATGGCGAGCGTGCCGACGCGCAGGTGAACCGGCTCGTTGTCATCGGCCGCGGCCGGCGCCACGAGGATCGCGAGCACGCCGATCACCGCGAGCTGCCTCATGCCTTCGGGATAGCGCGGCCGAGGTCTCGCGGACCGGCAACGAGCGGCAGCGGTGGGCGCCGATCGGTTACGCTCGGCCGGGTCAAGATCAAGAACGGACGGACTTTGACGACCCTGGTCAAGGTCGACGGCAAGTGGGCCGCCGACACGCTCTGGTTCAAGTGATCCCGCTGGGAGTGTGACAACGGTGTCGCTGGTGTGCAGCCACCGGCGCCCGCCGCTGCGAGTAAGACCGTGAATCCTCGCGCCCCGGCGTGGTCTCGACGTTGCACAGCAACCGCGCTGATGACACCAAGGGTCCCATGTCCCGCCTGAGCCTCTTCGCAGTCGTCATGTTCACCGCGTGCGGTGATGGTGGTGGCGGAATCGGCGGCCGTCCCGGATCGTTCGGGCAGGTCGAGGCCTCGCCCGAGTGCGGAGCGCTGTCGCAGGCGTGCATCGGTCAGGGCCTCGACGCACCGATCGCGCGAGGCACCACCGTGGACCTGTCGGTCCGGTACAAGGTCGCCGGCAGCTCCGGACCTCCCACCAAGCTCGCGAGCGCGAACCAGGCCGTGTTGACCACGCCGAGCGCGACGCGCCTCGAGGCGATCGCCGATGGGATGAGCGCGGTGATGTTCGTCGGCCCGCAGGGTGAGGTCATCGATCTGATCCACGTGTTCGTGCAGAAGCCGTCCGAGCTGCGCATCAACCGCTATGACGACGGCGGTGACTTGCTGGGTCACGTCGAGGCCGCGTCCCAGCTCTTGGTCGGCGATGATCTGAACGTCGCGATCGAGCCCTTCGCGAACGGTCAACCGCTGCTCGGCAACTTCGCGTTGACCTACGCGACGACGAACGCGCCGATCGTCAGCGTGATCCCGGACCCGGTGGGCGGCTCGTACCGCGTGGTCGCGCGCGCCGCGGGCACCGCCACCGTCACGTTCACCGCGCTCGGCCTGACCGCGACCTGGCAACTCGAGGTGCTCCCGTGAAGTCCGTGACCGCCCTTCTCGCGCTTGCCACCCTCGTCGGATGTGACCCGACGTACCCGGATACGATCGAGCTGGACGCGCTGACCAGCCCGCCGTTCGGGAGCAAGGGCTCGATCACGACGAACGAGACCCTGGACAGCTTCCACGTCAACATTTCGGTCGGGGTCGCGCTGGCGGCCGGATGCTGGGACTCGTGCTACGAGGACGAGCTCTGTACGGTCACCGCCGCGAACCCGGCGGTGCTCGGGGTTCGCCCGCTCTACCGGATCGGTGCCACCGGCAACCAGTTCGTCCTGGTCGCCCAGACCGCGGGCGCCACCATGCTTCACGTGGAGACCCAGTGCGCTGCGCGCGACTACTTCGTCGAGATCATCGGGCCCTGAGCGCGCGACCGCTTCAGCCGAGATCCGCGGCGAGTGCGATCGGCTGGCCGCGCTTGCCGATCATCCGGTAGCGCGTGGCGACCGAGCGATAGTCCCGCGGCGCCGCCGGATCGTCATCGACCTCCCGCGTCAGCGTGCCAACGACGTGCACGGTCGCGCCAGGCGGCACGAACCGGATCCGCGAGCTGTGGCCATATGCGGCCCCGCCCTCCCGCAGGTCGGCGAGCGCGTCGTAGACGGGCCCCGACACGAGGTAGATGTCGTGGGCGTTGACCCGGATGACCGTGTTGCCGACGGCGATGTCGACCTCCACCGCGACGACCTCGCTGTGGACCACGTGGTACCCCGCGCCGGTCTGGCGATCCCCGGACTGCTCGTGGACCACCAGCTCGTAGACCAGGCACGGCAGCTCCAGGCCCGGCGCGACGGGCAGCTTCTTGCTCGATGTCGCGATGCCCGTGATCTTCCCGTACGCGCCCTCGGCGAACCCGGACTCGGCGAGCACCGGTGCCGTGCGGAACGCCTTCTCGACGTTGCCGCCGAGGCGGTTCAGCGTCGCGAACAGCGAGACCCCGGCCACGCCGAGCATCCCGAGCGCCGTGATCATCCAGAACATCGCGACGCAGTCTACCGTCGATCGATGCGCAGGTTCACCGGGCCGGTGCGCTTCGGCCGCTTGTTCACCGCTGCGGGCTTCTTCGTGCCACCGAGCCAGTCCACGCAGGGCGCGTGCAGGCGAAGCAGCTGGTCGCCCGTGACCTTCGCGACCCGCTTCCACACCGCGGTGGCCTTGGCAGCGACCGCCGGGTCGCGATGCGCGATCTCGCACAGCACCGCGGGCTGGCCGAGGAGGTACTCGAACACGGTCGCCCGATCCTCCTTCTCGTTCGTGGTCGCATAGTGGTTGACGAAGCCGGTCGGGCGCGCCTCGGTGCGGATCGCGGGGTCGTGGTACTCGAAGCCGCGCGGGTTCATGCCGTGCCACACGCGGTCGGTCGTGCGAAACACGTCGGGCGCGGTCGCCGCGTCGAACAGGTGGAACACCTCGTGATGCACCACCTGCTGGACGCTGAAGTCCCTGTACGCCGGCGCGCCCTCGACGAACTGCTCGATGCTGATCAACAGGCGGTGCTGATCGACCACGGCGACACCAGCCGGCGGATGCGCATCACCTTCACCGATGATCCGGATCGTGCGGCACAGCGCGACGTGCTCGAGCCCCGCCGCCTGGATCAACACGGGCGGGTACGCGCCGAACGCGATCGACACGCCATCGATGAGCTCCGGATCGACGCCGGCGGTGTTGGCGGCGGTCGCGACCTCGCAGCGCACGCAGCCCGCGCGATCGCCCTCGTGATAGCGCTCGGCCGAGCAGGTGTCGATCACGGGTGGCGCGGTGTCGATGTCCACGGCGTGGCGCGCGAGCGTGGCGCGGAGGCCTGCGATCTTGGCACCGAACACGGAGTCGTCGATGAGGTTCGTCGGCGCGGGTGGGGCCGGCGGCATCGTCGGTGCGCAGCCGAGCGCAAAGGCGATCGGCGCGAGCCACCAGCGCATCCTCCACGGTTACGCATGCGTCGTGCCATCCGGGGTGCCACGCGGAACGCGCGGTTAGCCCACCGCGGGTGACGCAGCCGCGCCACACGCGATGTCAGAAGGCAACGGTCGCACCGACGCCGGTGACGACCGCGAGGTCCGAGTCGCTGCCGATCAGGCCGGTCGCCCGCACGTTCGCGTCGAGGACCACGTACCTCGCCTTGAACAGCTCGACACCTGCCTCCCCCTGCACCACGAAGCGATGGGTGTCGATGTACGCATAACCGAGCCGCAAGCCGAGGTACGGGTTCATCGTGCGGCGCTTGCCGCCGCCGAGAAAGTCGGAATAGCCGGCGCCACCAAGCGTGGCGATGACTCCCGCGGAGGATTTGTCCCGCGCCTCGTTCTGCTCCTTCTGGAACAGGTCGACCTCGAGGGACATCGTGCGCAGCACCGTATGGAGCACGAACCCGGCGCCGAACCGGGTCCGCTTGCGCATGCCCGGATCGAACAACGTCAGCATCACGCCGCGCACGCCCGGGTAGACCTTCGCCTTCGCGATGGTGACCGCACCCTCGCGCCGCGAGATCGAGATCGAGAGCGTCGCGAACGCGACGCGATCCTTGAGGAACCGCTGGTCGCCCTCGAGCTGGTCGATCTGGCCGCGGATCCGCGTCATCTCCGTCTCGACCTGGAGGATCTGCTGCACCTGGAGACCGCTCGTTCCCATCAGCGCGGTCAGCCGATCGAGCGTGGTGCGTAGGTTCTTGATCGCGAGCTCCTGATCGAACAGCTGCTTCGAGACATCCGTCGCCGAGATGTTCTTCGACGTGATCTCGCCGCGCGACGCGAGGAACGTCACGACCTGCTCGACCTTGTCAGGTGGCAGCCGCAGCTTGATGTTCGCGGACCACGAGGTCTCTGCACCGCTGACGTTCTCGTTGATGATCCGCCCTCCGACCCCTTCGACCTGCGCGCGCAGCGCCGGCACGACGTCCTTGATCTCTTCCACCTCGAGGGACAGCGACCCCTCGATCACCATCGCCTCCGGAATCTGCATCGCTCCCGCCGCCCCCGCCGGGGCCGCGGCCGTGAGCTGCATGGACCCCGGTTGCGCGCCGTACGACCTGCTCGCGCCACAGGCCATCGTGAACACGGCGAGGACCAGGAGGAAGCGAGGCATGTAGCGAACAACGCCGCCCCCCTGCGCCGCTTACAGGGCGCGTGCCCTTCACGCGCGGGGAATAACTCCCCGGATTCGCGGTCTACAGCGACTTCGCGCTGACGTTCGTGATCGTCCCCGCGATCAGCGGGATCGTGGCTGGTGCGACGGCCGTGCCCGTGATGCCGAGGGTCGTCGAGCCGGTGCCGACGTCGACGTTCGGAAAGAACACGTCCGCACCGGTCTCGCCCGGCATCCAGTCGGTCGCCACCACCTGCGTCGGCGCGTGGGCCGCACCGAGGGTGACCGTGCGCGCGGGACCATCGACGTGCACGAACACCTGCGCCTTCGTCGGATCGAACGCCACGCCGACCTTCTGGAAGAACGAGGTCTGCCGCGCCGTGGTGAACGCGCGCGCGCTGGAGAAGCCGCCGCTCTGGATCACGGCCTTGCTCGCGAGGATGAGCGTCGGGATCGTGTACGCGGCGGCGGGCGTAGTGCACTGCGAGTTGGCCGCCGCGAAGGTGATGTCGAGACGCGTGGTCGCCGCATCGGGGAGGCACAGGTCGAACCGGCCATTCGGGGCCGTGGAGTCCATCGCGCCCCCGGGCACCTCGAGACTGGCGTTGAAGATGCCGCAGAACGAGGTGTGGCTGTCCCAGTCGACGAGCTCGCCCGTGTACCGGATCTGATCCCCGCAGGAGCCGTTATCGATGTCGACCGGGACGAACCCCGCGTCGGCGGGGCCCCCATCGTCCCCACACGCGCCGAGGAGCAGAGCGGCAAGGATCACAGTGCGTTGAGGGGCCATCCACGCTTGTTACGACCATGACCCACCTGGGTCAAGATCGTCGTAGGAACGGCGGTCACATCGTGAGAAAACCGCTGCATGACGCACTCGGGAGCTGTCGTCGCGTTCGCGCTTGCCTTTTGTGCCTGTGGCCCGAGCACGCGGGGCACGCCCGCCGATGCCTTCACGGATCACGACCACGATGGTTACTCCGTCGAGGGCGGTGATTGTGACGACAACGATCCGGCGATCCACCCGGATGTCTCCGAGACCTGCGGGGACGGCATCGACAACAACTGCAACGGGATGATCGACACCGCCGACTACGACTGCTTCACGCCGTGCCAGAAGGCAGCGTTCGACCGCTCGTCCGTCGGCTGCGTGTACTACGCCGTCGATACCAACTCGATCGGCGGACCGTACGCGGTCGCCGTCTCGAACATCGATCCGGCCGCCACCGCGAACGTGGTGATCGAGACGAAGACCGGCACCACGTGGGCACCCGTCGCCGGTGGCACGCTGACCGTGATGCCGCGCGGCCTCAAGACCGTCACGCTGCCGCGCAAGACCGTCGGCGGCTCGCAGCTCGTCGCCGGTGGCGCGTACCGCATCACCTCCGACATCCCGGTCATCGGCTATCAGTTCGCGCCGATCGATGGCTCGGCGAGCTTCCTCTCCGACGCGTCGCTCCTCCTGCCCGCGTCGGCGTTCGACCGCTACTACATCGTGTCCGCGTGGCCCTACGGCGTCGACCAGGGTGGGTCGCCGCGCGACGCGCACATCCAGATCGCTGCTTCGGAGCCGACCAACGTGACCGTGACCTCTCCGGTCGCGACCACGGCCGGACCTGGCGCGGCCGCGCTCGCACCGAACGTGCCGCACACCTACGCGATGACGGAGGGCGACTACCTCCAGCTCACGGTGCAGACGATCGATCAGAGCCTGACGGGCACGTACATCGAGTCCGACAAGCCCGTCGCCGTGTTCAGCAGCAACGACTGTGCGAACGTCCCGAACGTTCCCGACCGCTGCTGTTGCGACCACCTCGAGGAGCAGCTGTTCGGCCTCCAGACCTGGGGCACGAGCTACGTCGGCGCGCAGATGCCCAAGCGCGGCGCCGAGGGCGCGGTGTGGCAGATCCTCGCGCAGCAGGACAACACCACCGTCACGTTCACCCCCGGTGCGGGTGTCACCGGCCTCCCGCCGACCGTGACGCTGAGCGCGCGCCAGAAGGTCGAGTACACGGTCACCGGCGGGGCGACGCCCGGGGATTTCCTCGTCACCTCCGACAAGGCGATCCTCGTCAACCAGTTCACGGTCGGCTCGTTCGTCGTCCAGGAAAACGGCGATGTCGGCGACCCCGACATGGTGCAGGCGATCCCGACCGAGCAGTACCTCGCGCACTACAACATCCTGGTGCCCGGCACGTGGATCAACGACTTCCTCGTGCTGATCCGCAAGACCGGCGCGACGGTGATGGTCGACGGCATCCCGCCCGGCGTCCCGTGGCGGACGCTGGCCGGTGGCTGGGAGACCGCGGTCGTGCCCGTGCCCGATGGCGTGCACGTCCTCGACGGCTCGGCGCCGTTCGGAGTCGCGGTCTCCGGCTACGACTCGTACGACTCGTACTCGTATCCGGGTGGCCTCGGTCAGGCCGTCATCAACCCGATCTTCTGATCGCGTCGCCATCACAGGCCGCTCGGGCGCCGCTGTGACCCGCGTGTTACGCTGGCGTCGATGATGAGAGCTCTCGCGGTGGTGATCGCGCTCGGTGCGTGCACGAAGGCAGGCCCAGGCAACGGGGAGTCCCCCCAACCCCCGACGACCGGCATCGCGCCGACCACGACGACGCCGCCGACCACGCCCCCTGCGACGGTCGGCAAGGTCACCGTGGTGATGACCGCGGCGACGCTCGCCGACGACTGCGGTGGTTCGGCGCCATGGGGACCGCCGACGGCGAAGGCGACCACCAAGGCCGACGCCGAGTTTGCCGACATGGAGGCCGAACCGAAGGGCAAGGCGAAGTCGATGGCGCGACGGCGCTGCGAGCAGACGTCGATGCAGCTCTCGGTCACGGCGGGTGCCGGCGGCTCGCCCGCGAAGCTGCAGGTCAAGAAGGTCGAGCTGTTCGATCAGAGCGGCAAGTCACTCGGGCAGCTCGCAGCGAGCAAGCCCACGCGATGGACCGACAAGGACATGTACGAGGCCTGGGACGAGCAGGTCGCGCCGGACCAGAAGCTGTCGGTCAGCTACGTGCTGACGCAGCCGAACTGGGATGCGGTTCCGGATCGCATGAACAAGACGTACACGGTGAAGGCGACCGTCAGCGTCGGCGGTGGCGATCAGACGGTGTCGAAGGACGTCGAGGTCCGCGCACCAACGATCCTCCCACCGGGCGTCAAGACCTAGATACTCTCGAGAAAGGCGAGTAACGCCGCGCGCTCGTCGGCCGCGAGCGAGGTACCCGCTGGATGCCCGGCGATCGGGCCCGGGCCGAGCCGGCCCGCGCTGTACGTGGGAGCGAGCCGCTCGGGCGAGAGCAGCTCCGCGAGCGATGCGACCGCCCCGTGGTGAAGATACGGGGCGCCGTCGCGCACGGCGAGCAGCGGCGGTGCGCGATAGGCGCCGGTGCCGCGACCGCGGCCGGTAGCGAGCCCGGGATGGGTGCCGATCGTCGTCGCGGCGATCGGTGGACCTCCGTACGCCGCGTTCGAGTGGCAGCGCTTGCAGTGCGCGTCGAACACCGTCTTGCCGCGCGCCGCGATCGGCGACGGCGCGACCGCACGCACGGGCGGCGAGAGCGAGTACACGAACATCGCGAGCGCCCACGCGAGCTCGCGCGGCGGGCGGATCAGCTGGTGGTTCGAATCGATGAGCTGCGTCTCCTGCCGGATCGCGAGCGCCATCGGCGAGTCCTGGCGGATCGTGCCAGCCTGGGTCAGCCAGCGCTGCGCGCGCAGACCCCAGAGGTCCGGAATCGTCACCGGATCCTCGTCGTCGTCCTCGGTGACGTCGGCGCGGCCCGGGCCCCACCGCGCCATGCGCTTCTGCAGCGTCGCGTCCACCGGCGTGCCGTGGATCTGATCGTAGGTGACGCGCAGCCGGCCGTAGTCGAAGCTGCGGTGAGCGGCACCGATCACGAGCTGGCCCTGCTCCACGGTCGCGTGGCAGATCGCGCAGGTGATGCCGACGCGCGTCTCGCCATCGATGTTCGCGAACACCACGAGGCCCGGCACCCCGCCATCCGCCGTGTGCTCGACGCCGACGGACGCCGCGAGCGCCGGATCGGTGAGGCCGTACTCCATGAACACCTCGGCGCGCATCGGGTACTCGAGGAACACGCGGCGCCCGAGCGCGATCCAGCCGTCCATCGTGGTCGGCGCGACGCCGTCCCACAGCGGAGGCAGTGCCGCTGGCAGCTCCGGGATGTCACCGCGCTCGAGGATCGCGGCGACGGGCGCGGTCACGCGGATCGAGCGCGGGTTCCACACCGGCAGGAGATCCCAGCCGCGGTCACCGAGAGCGTACGAGTTGAGGCGCTGCCGCGAGTAGAGGTTGTCGTGGTTTGTCAGCGAGGTCTCGAGCGCCGCGCGTCGAGCCGTGGTGTCGCCGACAAAGCGCTGGCCCTCGCGCAGCACCCACGCGTCGGACCACGGTTCCGGCTCGGCGACGGCGGGCACACTCGGCTCGGAGCGACAGCTCG
>JAYVLW010000148.1:0-4242 GCA_043759315.1 Myxococcales bacterium | reverse complement strand
CTTGACCACGACCGAGGCGGCGGTGGCGCCGAACACCGACGGCACGAACGAGACCGAGCCCTCGACCCGGTTGCGATGCTCGCAGTCGTTCATCCCGTTCTCGCCGCCCGGGCACACGCAGCGGAAGCTGCCGTCGTCGTAAGCGAGGTCCCGCGGCGGGATCGGCGACTCCTCGGAGTACACGGCCCACACCCCCGTGTGCTGGGTGCAATCGAGGCCATGCTTGGTGCGCAGGTTGCGCCGGATCTCGCGAGCGAACGGATCGACCCGTGTTTCCGAGAGGTCGGCGATTCGCACGGCCGTGGGATCCAGACGTGCCGCGGCACCCATCGAGGACACGCACCGGAGCTTGTCCTTCACGCACGTGGCGATCAGGTGCATCTTCGCGGCGATGTTGTCGATCGCGTCGACGACCACATCCGGCTCGGGCACCAGCAGGCGCAGCGAGGTCTCGGCGCTGTAGAACTCCGAGCGTGCCTCGATCACCGCATCCGGATTGATCATCCGCAGGCGCTCCGCCATGACCTCCACCTTGGGCTTGCCGAGCGTGCCCTTCATCGCGTGGAGCTGGCGGTTCACGTTGGTGACGCAGATGCGATCGTAGTCGACGATGATCAGTCGCCCCACGCCGCTCCTCACCAGCGCCTCCGCCGCGAACGAGCCGACGCCACCCACGCCGAACACCGTCACCGTGGACGCTGCCAGGCGTTCGATCCCCGCGTCCCCGATGAGGCGGGCGGTGCGATCGAAGCGACGGTGCGTGGTCATCGGGCGATCATTGACGGAAACCGCCCGCTGTCAATCGCGAAGTGAGGCAGCGCGGCCGGACCGTGGGAGGTATCGGGCCGGGGCGGTCACCAGCGAGCGAAGACGCGACGGGCGTTCGCCGTGGTGAGCTCGCGGATCTCGGCGGGAGTCACTCCGCGTGCCGTCGCGAGCGCGGCGATCACCGCGGGGAGAAACGCCGGCTCCGAACGGCCGCCGCGGTGGCCCTCCGGTGCCTGGTCGGGTGCATCGGTCTCCACGAGGAGCAGGTCCGCGGGGATGGCGCGGGCGGCCTCGACGGGGCGACGCGCGTTCGGGTAGCTGACCGGTCCGGCGAACGAGAACGCGAGCCCGAGGTCGCGGTACACGCGCACGAGCTCCGCGCCGCCCGAGTAGCTGTGCAGCACGCCGGTGACCGGGCCTTCTTCGCGCAGGATCCGCGGGGCCGCATCGTGCGCGCGCAGCACGTGGACGATCACCGGAAGGTTCAGCGCGCGCGCCGCACGCAGGTGCGCGCGAAACATCGTCTCCTGCAGCGCGGCATCCGCGGTGCCGCCATCGAGACCGCACTCGCCGACCGCGATGGCGCCGGCATCTGTCACGGCACGCGCGATCCGATCCGCGAGATCACCGGCGAGCTCGTCCGCCGCGAGCTCGGGCACGATCTGCGGGTGAATGCCGAGGGCGCAGTACAGCCCGCTCGCACGATGCCGCGCGGCGAACGCGACCAGCGCGTCCCAGGTCCGCGGCCGCACCGCCGGCACGAGCATCCCGCGGACCCCGGCCAGAGCGGCACGGGCGACGACCTGGTCCCGGTCGGCGTCGAACGCCTCGAGGTCGAGGTGGCAGTGGGTATCGATCACGCGATCGGATCGTAGCGTAGGATCGGCCCGGTGAAGTTCCTCGGTCGCTGGGCCTCGTGGGTCAACACGAGCGACATGATCGTGGCCCACTGGCTGCGGGCGGCGAAGGAGGCCCTTCTGGGCGAGATGCCGGTGCTCGCGGCGGGGACGGCGCTGTTCGCGATCATCTCCACCGTGCCGCTGCTCGCCGCCGTGGTCGCGATCTACGGCCTCGTCGCCGATCCGCACCAGATCCAGTCCCACCTGCACAGCCTCTCCACCGTGCTGCCGCCCGGCATGCTCGGGTTCCTCCAGGATCAGCTCGAGCGGCAGGCGAAGCGCTCGAGCACCGGCGTCGGCATCGCGCTCGCCGTCTCGATCGTGGTGGCGATCTGGTCCTCGCGCGGCGCCGCGCGCGCGATGGTGGACTCGCTGAACCGCGCCTATCGCGTGCGCGAACGCCGTGGTCCGTTGCACCGGTTCGGGCTCTCCCTCGCGATGGCCGCCGGCGCGATGTTCGGGTTGATCTTCGTGTTCGCCGTCACGGTCGCTCTTCCCGGCGTCGTCGCGCTGTTCGATCTCGAGGGCAACGGCCTCGTCTCGATCCTGCGCTGGCCGGTGCTGATGACGATCGTGTTTGGCGGCCTGCTCGCGCTCTACCGGTTCGCCCCGTCGCCGCGCGACCTCGGCACCGAGCGACATCTGTGGCCCGGCGCGCTGGTCGGGACCGTGGTGCTCGTGGCCGTGTCGATCGGGCTGTCCCAGTACGTGGAGCGGGTCGCGAGCTACGACATGGTCTACGGCGCGTTCGGCAGCGTGATCGTGGTGCTGCTCTGGTTCTACCTGTCCGTGATCGCGCTCGTGATCGGCGGCTTCGTCAACGCCGAGCTCGAGCGCCACGATGGCGCGGCGCAACCCGACCGCTCGATGTACTGACCGAAACGTAAAAAACGCCGCGGCCGTGATGAGCGGGGCGGCGTTTCGAGGCCTCGATGAAGCCTCGAAAGGGGGTCGTGTCGCTTACATCTTCGTGCCGAAGAACTTCGCGGTCGACAGCGGCGCGGGCGAGCCGGCGTACTTCAGCTCGCCGGCCCACGTGCCGGTCGCGATGTCGTCCATCTTGCCGTCCTTGTTCTTGTCGATGCCGCGCGCCGTGCCGGTGAGCTCGAACTGGAGCGCCGAGCCATCGATGTTGTTCAGCTGCGCGTAGAGGGCCGGGCCAGCCGCCGCGAGGCCGGCGGTGCATGCGCTCTCGAAGGTGGACGCCGAGCCGATGCCGATCGCCTGGTAGACGTACGTGCCGACGGCCTGGCAGTTGACGAGGTTCTTCAGCAGGTCGCCGAGGTTCTGGGCGCTCGGGTCGATGAGCGGGATGATCGCCTGGTCGAGCGCGAGGCGGAGGACCGAGCCGTACTTGAGACCGACCGTGTGCTTGCTGATGCCCAGCTTGCCGGAGGGCTCGAGGCTGACCTGCAGACCATCGACCTTGATGTCCTGCATGTTGTAGTCCTTGAAGTTGTAGTCGAGGTCGATGTTATCGACCTTGAAGTGGAGGCCCTGGACCGTCTTGGTCGCGGCGCCGCTCGCCGTGATGTCGAGGACCTCGATCGTGCCGAAGTTGTGCGCCACCTGGCCGAAGGCGTCACCGACGTTGACGATCGTGGTGACGAAGTTCGGGGCGACCTGCAGGAGGCGGTCGTTGAGGTAGCCGGCGACGAACGGGATCGCGCCGTTGAGGGTGTTCTTGATGCTGCCGTTCGGCAGCGCGCCGACGAGCTGCTCGACGATGAAGCGGGTCGGGTCGTCCGGATCGTCGGTCGCCTTGATGAAGTAGTTGACGACCGTGCCGGCGGTGCCGGGGAGGTTCGTCGCGAGGTCGAAGTCGCTCTGCACCGCGAACCGACCCTCGGGGGTCGTCGGCACCGGCTGGTCATCCGGCGGCGGGTTGGTGGTGTCGTCATCGCCCGTCATTCCGGGGGCGTCGGCGGCGCAACCAGCAACGGTGGCACCAAGGGCGAGGAGCAGGGACATGGAAAGGTTGCGCGTCATCATCTTGGTTTCTCCGTCGAGGATTGCTGTTGGTGATTCGTTCACTGTGCAGCGGGTGTGCCAGGCGATTCCCGACGATCGATCAGTCAGTTGCGTCGGTGCTTTGCCCTGATCGGCAACTCCACTGGTCAGGCCAACCGAATCCGTTGGTGACCGATGACCTGATTTCGATCGCTTGAATCGCCTCGCGCGCCGCGAGCTCGCACCACGCTCGTCGAGTGCACTGGCGGTAGGCCGAAAATAAAACCGGCCGGAGCAGAATTGCTCCGGCCGGCCAGCCATCCTCGACATTGCGGTCTCACCAACCGCTCCGTCGAACCTTGTTCCTGCGCATCGCGTTCGCGATGCTGCGCGCCCCACCTTCGTGGGGCTTGCTTGTCTCGCTCTACATGCGGTCGCCGAAGAACGTGGCGGCCGCGAGCGGCGCGGGGGTACCGGCGTAGGACAAGTTGCCCGTCCACTGGCCCGTCGCGATGGAGTCGATCTTCTTGTCGCCGTTCTTGTCGAGCGCCTTCGCCGCGCCCGTGAGGCCGAACTCGAGCACCGAGCCGTCGATGCCGTCGATCTTCGAGTAGACGAGGTTCGC
>JAYVLW010000147.1:0-11050 GCA_043759315.1 Myxococcales bacterium | reverse complement strand
GCTGGGAATTCCGACGGTGCGTGATCGCGTGGTGCAGACAGCGACGAAGATGATCCTGGAGCCGATCTTCGAGGTCGACTTCAAGGATTGCTCGTACGGCTTCCGGCCCGGTCGCTCAGCGACGCAGGCGCTGGAAGCACTTCGTCTGCGCAGCTCCGGACGCAAGGGTGACCATGTGTTCGATGCCGACATTCGCGATTTCTTCGGGAGCCTCGATCGCGAGATCCTGATGGAGCGCGTGAAGCGGCGCGTGAGTGACCGTCGGGTGCTGAGCTTGATCTGGAAGTGGCTCGAAGCGGGTGTGATGGAAGACGGACGGGAGACCAAGTTGCTGAGCGGGACACCGCAAGGCGGGGTGATCTCACCGCTGCTGTCGAACATCTACCTGTCGTTTCTCGACGAGCGGTGGACCAAACAGTGCGCCAGCCTTGGCACGCTGGTGCGGTACGCCGACGATTTTGCGATCGTGTGCAACACGAGAGCGGAGGTCGAGGAAACGGAGCGTCGCGTGAAGCTGATCTTCAAGCGCGTGCGCCTCGAGCTGCATCCGGACAAGACGAGGAAGGTGGAGCTGCGCGACGGTAAGCAAGGCTTCGACTTCCTCGGCTGTCATCTGCACAAACGCATGTCGGGCCGGATCTGGGAGCAGGAGCGCAAGCGCGTGTACTACCTCCAGCGATGGCCCTCCAAGGCGAGCGTGAAGCGGGTGAAGCAGCGTGTGAAGGAACTGACCCCGAACGCTGTGTGTCACCGAGATCTTCGCGAGACGATCGCGCGGATCAACCCGGTGATTCGTGGGTGGGGTGGATACTTCGCGACCGGCAACGCATCGGCGAAATTCAACCAGGTCGACAGCTACGTCTGGATGCGGCTGCGCAAGCTGATGCGTCGGCGCAAGGGGCGGAACCTACGAGCGGGTGAGATGCGCCGATGGACACGACACGCCTTCCACAAGCACGGGCTTCACAAACTGCTCGGAACGGTCCGCTATCCCGGTCGCGCACAATTGCCGCGCTCTGAACGACCACCGGTAAGCCGTGTGCGGGAAATCCGCACGCACGGTTTGAAAGGGGGTCCTGCCGGCACCCGTTCTACGACGGGGAAAGGTTAGATCTACCAATGCTCGGGATCCCGGCGGCGCTCGTGGTGTTCGGAGCGGGCGAATGGGCGATCCACAAGTACCTGCTGCATGGGCTCGGTCGCGATCGCGCCAGCCGGTTCTCGTTCCACTATCACGACCATCACCAGGCGGTGCGCCGCAACGGCGGCTACGACCCGGCGTACGAGGGCCCGGTGTGGAGCACGCCCACGCAGTCGCGCGAGGCGGTGGGGCTCGCGCTCGTCGGGCTCGCGCATCTGCCGGTGTTTCCGCTCGCGCCGCTCTACACGTCCACGATCTGGTACTGCCTCTATCGCTATCGCCGCGATCATCGCCACGCGCACCTCGATCCCGAGTGGGCACGCGATCACCTGCCGTGGCACTACGACCACCACATGGGCGATCAGGACAAGAACTTCGGCGTCGCCTGGTCGTGGTTCGACGTGCTGATGAAGACGCGCGAGGTGTTCGTGGGCACGCCGAGGGAGCGCGCGATCCACGCGAAGCACGCGGCACGCGCCGAGACCGCATCCTCGGGCGCATCGCTCCGCGCACAGCGGCGCAGCCCGCTGCGCTGGCTCGTGCAGGCAGCCCGGCGCTGATCACCCCGCAAACCACCGCGCCCTAGTATGATGACACCGCGATGGAGGCGTTCGTCCAGGGCTATGGCCTCACGCTGCTGCTCTGCGGGTTCATCGTGCTCGTGTTCCTCGCGGGTTGGTGGCACGTCCACGGCGAGCTGACCTGGGTCCGCGCGCTCACCGATCACCTCGGCTTCGAGCTGGTCGCCGACGAGCCTGGCACCGCGAAGCCTCCCGGCTCACTCGACGTGCAGGCGATCCGCGACGAGTCGCACTCGATCCTGACCGCGAAGGATCCGGCGTGGGCCCAGAAGCAGGTGCGCTCGTGGCAGATGCGCGCCAACCGGCTCGAGCCCACGCTCGCGTTCTGGGTCGATCTGCTGCGCCAGCTCGGCCTCCTGGGCACGGTGCTCGGCCTCGGGCTCTCCCTCGCCTACACCGGGAGTGACGTGACGAAGCTGCTCGGGCCGCTCGCGCTCAAGGTGTGGACCACGGTCGCGGGCCTCGCGTGCAGCATCATCCTGTCGGCGAGCTTCAGCATGCGGCTCACGGCGTGGGTCGACGCGGCCGAGAAGAACCTCGAGGCCTGGGATGCGCAGCGCCGCGCGCGTCGGGAGACGGCCACGTGAGATCGCGCCGGCACGCCTACCGCCGTCCCGATCTGACGTCGTTGTTCGACGTGCTGTTCATCATCATCTTCGCATCGCTGATCCGCGCGGCCGCCGTGGAGAACGCCGCGGCGAAGGCACAGGAGCCTGCGCCGAAACCGGCGACCCCGCCGAAACCCGCGGCGCCCCCGGAGCTCGCCGCACTGCGGGTGCGTGCACTCGCCGATCTCGACAAGCAGCTCGCGACGCGCACGCCGCTCGTGATCCGCGTCTCTGCGAAGGGCATCGTGTCGGCGATCGAGGCCGACGGTAAGCGGATCGCGCTCGATGTTCCGCTGCTCGAGCACAGCCCGGATCCCGACGTGGCGATCGCGTACCTCGGCGATCGCTCGGCGGAGCTGCGCCTGTGCCGGATCGCGACCGTGCACCTTGCTGTACCCGAGCTGTCGAAGTACCTCGTGATCGTCGCGCCGGCACTGCCCCTGGTCGACCTCCCGCACGCGCTGTTCCTGGGCCTCCACGCGGACCTCGATCGCTGCTTCTCGGAGCAGCACGGGCTCGCGACCATCGTGGACGCCGCCGTCCTCACCACGCCATGACCGCACCGAACGACAAGCAGTTTGCAAAGGACGTTGCAAGGCAGCTCGATCGCCGCCGCATGCGCCGCAAGCTCGTGTTGCTCGGCCTGTTCGTCGCTGCGATCGTGCTCGCGATCACCTATCTGACGTGCGGCCGCGGCTGGGGCGTGGGTGGAGCAGGCAAGGGGGAGGGCTCGGGCCCGGGTCCGGGATCCGGCACCGTGTCCCGCGCGGACGCGGGCCCGAACCGCTGCAGCATCCGGGTCACCGCCGACGGCATCCTCGTCGACGGTGCGCCCGCCACGCGCGAGGCAGCCGTTGCCGCGTGCAAGGCAACGAGCGGCGCCGACGTGGTCGTCACCGGTGATGCGCGACAGGGCGACTGGGAGGCGCTGCGCACGGCCCTCGAGGCGGCGAGCGTGCCGATCTACACGAAGCACTAAGGCTTGCGGGTCGGCGTCATCAGCGTGTTCGAGATCGCGAGCTCCGAGGTCGCTTGATCCGGACGCTGATCGGCGCTCACCGGCATGATCACCTGGACCTCACTCGGCGAGACCTGCGGCGCCTGCTGCGGCGGCTTGTAGGCAGTCCACCAGGCGAGCGCCCTCGCCTCCGTCCACGCATGCTCCGGTGGGATCTCGATCGCGCGCAGCGCCGCGGCGAGGTGACGTGCATCGGCGGGCCGCTGCTCGACATCCTTCGCGAGGCACGTGTAGATCACCGCCTCGAGCTCGGGCGGACACCAGCCGCGCATCTTCGACCCGAGCGCCGGGACCGGCTCGTAGATGTGCTTGTGGAGGATCTTCGCCTCGGCGCCCTCGCGCGGAAACATCTCCTTCCCCGCGAGCAGCCACCACGCGACGCAGCCCAGTGCATAGAGATCGGCCCGGCCATCGAGCGGGAGACCGAGGATCTGTTCGGGCGCCATGAATCCGGGGGTCCCGAGCATCGCGCCGAGCTGCGTCAACCTCGGCGTCTCCGGGATGTCCTGCGAAGCGAAGTCCTTCGTCATCGCCTGCGGGGTGTCGTTCGCCGTCTGGACGATGCCGAAATCGAGGAGCTTGATGATGTCGAGCTCGTCCGCGGCGCGGCACAACATCAGATTTGGCGGCTTGATATCGCGGTGCAGGAGGCCCGCCTCGTGCGCTTCGGCGAGCGACGAGCACGCCTGGATCAGCATCTCGATCACGCGCGCGGCGGGTTGCGCACCCTCGCGCACGACGAGTGACTCGAGATCGAGACCGTCGAGGAGCTCCATCACGTAGAAGAAGACGCCCTCGTCGGTGACGCCGTAGTCGTAGAGATCGATCGTGTGGCGCGAGCGCATGGAGGCGAGCACCTGGGCCTCGCGACGAAACCGCTCGCGGATCTCCGGCACCGATGCAGGATCGGCGAGGGCCTCGGCGCGGATCAGCTTGATCGCCGCGGAGCGCGCGAGCAGACGGTGCTCCGCGCGCCACACCTCGCCCATCCCGCCAGCACCGAGGCGGGCGACGAGCTTGTACGATCCGAGCTCGCGGGCTCGCGCCTCGGCGGACCGCGCCTGCGCGCGCGATGCGGCGACCTGCCGGCGCATGCGCACCAGGTTCCAGGCCAGGACCAGGGCGAGCCCCACGGCGATCGCGAGCGCACCGGCACTCGCGATCACGCTCGAGCGCTCGAGCGAACGCGTGGGACCGAGCAGCGTGCGCGTGGGGACGACGGTCGCGACGTACCAGTCGAGCGGCACGCTGACGCCCGCGCGCAGACCTCCGATCGGCGCGATCGACGCGAGGTAGCTGCCGTCGGTGGCGTCGAGGTCCGCGATCGTCAGCTCGGTGCCGAACGCTGGATGTGCGAGCTTCGCGAACAACGCATCGAGCGATGCGTCGTGCAGGTCGCCGAACCGGAGCAGTTGATCGGTGGCCGGAAGCGCTCGCTTGTCGGCCGCGGGGTACGCGAGGATGATGCCGTCGCGCGTGGAGACCAGTGTGCGCGCTTCGTCGAGCGTCGATCGCCCGACGAACGTCGAGAGTGCGCCGACATCGAAGTCGACGGTGATCACGGCAGCGAGCTGCTTCTGCGCGTCGTACACGGGTTCGGCGCAGGTGATGCCGGTCTCGTGGCTGCCGAAGAACGTGTAGGGCTCGGTCCACGTGCGGACACCCGTGCGCTCGGCGAGCTGATAGAAGCCGCGACGGCGCGGGTCGTAGTCGGTGACCTCGTCGCGCAGCTTGACGATCGCCCCGCCCTGCACCGTGTAGCGCACCACGTCGGTGCCACGTGTGCCGACCCGGCTCTCCTGCACGTCCACGCGTCGCTGCTCGCCGAGGTACGCGCCGCGGAAGGTGCCGTCGGGGAAGCTGATGCTCGCGTACGCCACACCGGGGCGCCCGACCATCAGGTCGTGGATGCGCACGAGCACGTCCTCGACGGGACGCGCTGGATCCGCGAGCACGCGCAGGCGCTCGAGCATGGGCCCCGCCTGATCGAGCGCGAACGCCACGTCGGAGGTCACCGAGGTCGCCTGCTCGGTGAGTTGCTTTCGCGCCATCGACCGCGAGGCGGAACGCGTCGCATCACGCCCGACGAGCAGGATGCCGACACCGACGGCGACGACGAGCAGCGGGATCGTGATGATCACGCCGACCGGTGTGGCGAGCGCGCGGCCGATCTGGAGTGCGGGCCGCCCGGGCAGCGACTCCGCGACGGTGCGCTCAGTCACGCGTCTCGTAGATCGCGCGCCCGGGGAGCTCGAACGCGGTCAAGAAGCCGCCCTTGCCACACGCGGTGTCGAGCCCGACGCATGCGGGGCCGGCCCACAGGTCCGTCGGATCGTCGGGCGTGTGCGTGGAGAGCTCGTTCGGCAGCGTGCGCGTGGTGGTGTGCCCGAACACGACGAGCTTGCCGCGATAGTTCTCGAAGAAGTCGCGATCGCGGAGCCACAGCAGCGCGCGCGCCGGTACGACCTCCGACGGATGCGGAAAGAAGTCGTCCTGCATGCGCTTGATGCCCGCATGCACGTAGATCGCGTGCTCGTCCTCGTACCAGTGCGGCAGCGTCTTGAACCACTCGATCACGTCGGCGGGGAGAAACGATCCGTCGAGCATCGCTTCGAGCTCCTCGGCCTCGGGCATCTCGTCTTCGCCTGGCACCGGCTTGCCCTTGTACGAGCGATAGCACTCGTAGCAACCGTTTCCGCGCGGCAGCAGGAACTCCGGCCATCCCGACGCGACCACCTGCAGCCAGGCGTCCTCGTGGTTGCCGCGCAGCGAGATCACCTTGGCGGGCCCGTCCGCGGTGAGCTGGCGCACACGCGCAACAACTCCCGCCGAGTCCGGGCCGCGGTCGATGTAGTCGCCGAGGAACACGATCGTGTCCTCCGCGGTCATCGCCGGCAGCCGGGTGAACAGCTTGTCCAAGGCCGCGAGATCCCCATGGATGTCGCCGATCGCGAAGGTCCGACCTGACACGTGAACATCGTAGTGTAGGAATCGCCCACGATCACGGTGTCGGGTGTCGGTTCTCGCCACGCTGCAGATCGTGCACTTTCCCTTGGTTAGCGTGGCACGAGCCGTGGAATCATCAGCCCCATGTCGACCAGGCTGGTTCTCGCGCTCGCATCCGCCCCTTTGTTCCTCGCGGCCACCGCGCACGCGCAAGCGCCGGGGGACTACTCGGGTGATGGCTACGCGGGTCCCTCGGCCGCTCCGGTCGTCGCGCCGCAGATGGTCGTCGCTCCGGCGCCTCCTTCGGTCGGCCGGTTCTCGGTCTCGCTCGGTGTTGGCTCGATGAGCCTCGCGCCCGACAACTCCGACACCACCCAGACCACCGACTTCGCGATCGGGCAGATCGCGCTGCGCTATCGCGGCTGGCGCCACCTCGAGCTCGAGCTCTCGTTCGCCGGTGGCAACCAGCAGCTCTCCCAGGAGCAGGGCGGCGGCGAAGGCGATCTCAAGATCGCGCACGTCACCCTCGCGGCCCGCTACCGGTTCGGCGTCGAGAGGCACTTCAACTGGTGGCTGATGGGCGGCCTCGGCGGGACGACGATCGCCCCGAAGGACGCCTCCGCCGACCAGGCCGAGATGCAGCAGCGGCCGCACGGCATGCTCGGCATCGGCGCCGAGTACCGCTGGACCAAGTTCGCGATCCAGGCCGAAGCCAAGGGTATCGGCATCGGCCCGACCGAGGCCGAGCAGCAGTACGCCAACGACACGGGCATGGACGCCCCGGGCATCGGCGGCGGTTCGTTCACGCTCGCCGGCGCGTACTACTTCTGACCTTCGCTGCTCAGGGCGCGTCGACGGTCGCTTGCACCGCGGCCTCCGCGACCCTACCGAACCGCGCGCGGACAGCGTCGTCGAACCAGGTCGTGTAGGGCAGGTGGATGAAGCCGGCGCGGCCGCGGCCGGTCATCGCGCCGATGTCGGCGAACATGACGTTGTTGCAGATGTAGCGGCCTGGATCGGTCGATGGTTGCGGCGTCTCGCCGAGGTCGACGAGCGCGGCCTCGATCGCGTCGAGAGGGAGGAGGGTGTCGCGCGTGGCAGGCGCGTCGCGCGAGATCGGCTGCGCCGCGCGGAGGATGCCGCGGTTGTCGGGCGCACCGCCGGAGAGCTCGCCGGTGTCCTGCAGGTTGTACGCGGTGTGCTCGAGCGCGATGTCGTTGCCGCCCTGGCCGAAGCTGATCACGTGCTGCGGCTGGCACCGGGTGATGACCTCGGTGACGAGCGAGGCGGCGCGATCGTATTCGACGGGGAGGGTGAGGCGCATGACGCGCGCACCGCGAAGAACCTCCGGGCGCAGCGCGCTGACGGCGACGGCGGAGACGTTCTCGTGCCAGCCATCGGCGGGGAACGGCTGGAACCCGGTGATCAGCACCTTCGCGCCGTTCGGGTCGCCTTCGAAGGCGCACTCGGCGCCCGCCTTCCGGATCTGCATGCGCGACGTATCGCCGCTCGAATGGACGCGCAGCTCGACGACGTCCGCGCGGTTCGGGAGCACGGCATCGAGACGGAACCGGACGATCGAGCGAAACGCGGTGGTCTGGCGCGTGACGCGCCGCGGGTCCGCGGCCGCGAGCGCGGGCCGGAGGTCGACGCCGTTCGCCTCGAGGCGCTCGATCTTCTTGCCCTTGGGGAGCTCGATGGTGACGTAGTCCGTGTCCGCGTAGACGCCCGAGCCGGGCGACACGACGACGCCGAGCTCCTTCGGGAACACCTCGACGTACTGCAGCTCGACCATCGCGCCCGGGGTGACATCGAGCGAGACCTTCGCGACGCGCACCACCTGTCGGATCCTGATCGGCAGGTCGATCCAGCGATCCGTGCCGCGCAGACGCTCGACGGTGAGCGTCTCGGTGCCGAGCGTGTGGCCGGCCTCGTCCTTCGCGGTGATCTTCACGATGTCGCCGGAGGCCGCGTGCTGGCGTACGCGGATCCGCGCGCTGACGGTGAGGCCGCCGACCTCGGCGCCTAGCGGCATGCTGACGTCGCAGCTCGCCTGGAGCTGGAACACGTCGCCGCGGCGGACGCCGCAGCCGAGCCGGTCGCCTTCGACGATCTTCGCGTTCAGCGGGTGCCCGGCGTCGTCGAACTTGCCGTCGATGAAGTCGCGCAGCAGGCCATCGTTCGGGTCATCGGCGACGGGTTCTTGGGCCGGGGCTTCGGCGCAACCGGCGGCAGCGAGACCTACGAGCGCGAGGGCGGAAACGACAGGACGCAGGAGCACGAGCCATCCTGGAGCAGTGGTCGTGCCAGATCGTACGATCAGGATCTTTGGTAGTTGCGTCGATCACAGCCGGCTACTCGACTTGCCACGGCAGGGACACCGAGACCCACCTGGCTACAGGTCGATCGTGCCGCGGCCGAGCTCGATGACCGCACCGGTCACGTAGATCGCGCCGTCGGCGGCGACGCGCAGGTCGAGTCGCGAAGGCCGGCCGACCGCCTCGCCCTGGCGGAGTGTACGGGCGACGGGCAGCGGCTGTGCGGTCGCGAGGTGCCAGCCGCCGAGGTTCGCGCACGCGGAGCCGGTCGCGGGATCCTCGATCACGCTGCCGCTCAGCGTGAAGAAGAACCGCACGAGGTCGTCCTCGCCGGACACGCCCTTCGCCCACAGGTATGCCATCGCTTCCTCGCGCGTCGGCGACATGCCGTGCTTCGCGAGGAGCTCGTAGCTCGGCGCGGCGGCGCGCACGAGATCCTTGCTCGCGATCGGAATCACCAGCTGCTCCGATCCGGTGTTGACCCACAGCGGCTGGTCGCTGACGGCGCCCTCGGACAGGCCGAGCATGCGCGCGAGCTCACCCGTCGATGCCTCGACCGCGCGGGTCTCGGGCGCGCGGGCGGTCTTCAGCGTCCACGTGGCGCCGTCGGTGGTCACGGGCACGAGGCCGGCCTTCATCTCCAGCGTCACGCTCTTGCGGCCGGCGGCGATCACCGACGTGGTCCCCAGTGTGGGATGCCCGGCGAACGGCATCTCGAACCCCGGCGTGAAGATGCGGACCTGCGCATCGGCGCCCTCCCGGGTCGGCGGAAGCACGAACGTCGTCTCCGACAGGTTGAACTGGCGGGCGAGCGCCTGCATCTGCACCGTGGCGAGGCCGCGGGCGTCCTCGAACACGCACAGCGGGTTCCCGGAGAACCGATCGTCGCCCACGGTGAACACGTTGACGATGCGAAACGCGTAGCCCATGCCTCGATGTACGCCTGGCACCGACCGCGTACAAGGTACAGGCGCGCACCCTCGGCGGCAGCACACCGACGGCTACCTCAACTTCGACGCGGCAGGGACGATGTCCATTCCACATGCGCCTCACCGTGGTTGTTGCTGCGTTGGCCCTCGCGGCGTGTCATCCGAAGCTGAGCGCGGGCTACGACACCTCGGCTCACGTGCGCGGTCCGCTCGCGAACCTCTCCACCATTCCGCGCATCGCCGGGTTCACGGGCGACACGGCAGGCACCAATCCCGCTCCCGAGGGCCGCACGGTCAACGCCGGCCTCGGGTTCGGTGACCGCAACTTCCAGATCGGCGTCGGCCTCCGCGCGAACAACATCGCGAAGTCCACCCTCGACGTCGCGAACGGCCCGCAGTACCTCTCCGCCGCGGCGTCGCTCGACTTCCGCTACACGTGGGTCCACATCAAGAACTTCTCGACCAACGTCGTGCTCGCTCCGACGCGGACGCTGCTCCTGGATAGCGCGAACGCGACCTACAACTGGGGCAGCGGCCTGCGCTACGGCACCGGCATGCTGTTCGAGGTCAGCGTGTTCGGCGTCTATGCCGATCTGTATCAGGAGAAGATCGTGTTCAACGAGGGTCCGGCGTTCGGCAGCAGCACGCGGACCGGCGTCTCCGTCGGTCTCGCATTCCGGCCCTGACCCGGCGTCGTGATACGCATGGGGCCATGAAGCTCGGTCCCTTTGCGGTGGTGGCGCTGCTCGCGGCCACGGCATCCGCCGATCCCGGTGGTGGGTTCACCGCCGCAGTCGGCGGCGGCACCAACGTCGGCACTCCGTTCGTGGAGGCACAGCTCGGGCGCCGCTTCCGTCGCGCGCCGTTCCTCGAGATCTTTCTCGACTACAGCTACGACCGCCCGATCTCCGAGCTGTCGTTCCAGACGTTCGGCGTCGGGGGCCGGACGTACTTCACGCGGTTCGGCCGGTTCGAGCTGTACTTCCAGGCGGTCGCTGCATTCGGCGTATCGTCGAGTGGAACCGGCCCTGTCCAGAACCGTGCGCTCGGCGAGCGCTTGCTCGGCGCGTTCATGACCCAAGGGCTCGGCGTCTCGGCGCAGCTCTACCGCTGCTGGGCCGCGTCGTTCACGCTGTCGACCGGCTATCCCGTGTACCTCCGCCCGGAGCTCGCGGTGAGGTACACGTTCTGATGCGCGCGCTCGTGATCCTCGCGCTCGCGTCCGGCTGCGCGGGTTCGATGGAGGAGTACTTCGCGCAGGACGTCGTCGAGATGCACCTCGACGTGCCGTACGTCGCTGGCGACAACATCCGCCAGCGCCTCGATCTGTTCTTGCCGCGCGAGGTCGAGAACTTCCCGGTCGCGGTGTTCATCCACGGTGGCTTCTGGCTGCACCAGGACAAGAACTTCTTCCAGCCGTTCGTGGGCCTCTACAAGAACGTGGGGATCGCGCTCGCCCGTCGGGGCATCGGCACCGCCGTGATCTCGTACCGCCTGGTCCCCGACGTC
>JAYVLW010000146.1:0-2717 GCA_043759315.1 Myxococcales bacterium | reverse complement strand
CGCGAAGCTCACCGGTGCGGGCGGCGGCGGCGCGGTGATCGCGATCGCTCCGCGCGACCGCGAGGCCGCGATCCTCACGGAGTGGAAGAACGCGGGCGTCACCGGCTTCGTCGCGACCGTCGGCGGCGGGGCCGCCTGATGACCGAACCGACCAGCGCCACCGCACGTGCGTGCGCCAACATCGCCCTCGTCAAGTACTGGGGCAAGCGCGACGCGCAGCTCAACCTGCCCGCCGCGGGATCGCTCTCGCTCACGCTCGGCGCGCTCGTCACCGAGACCACCGTCGCGTTCGATCCTGCCCTCGCCGCCGACGAGCTGGTGCTCGACGGCGCGATCGCGCGCCCCACCGAGGTCGCGCGGATCTCGAGCTTCCTCGACCTGATCCGCGCCGAGGCGAAGCTGACCACCCGCGCGCGCGTCACCAGCGCGAACCAGTTCCCCACCGCCTCGGGCCTCGCCTCCTCCGCCTCCGGCTTCGCCGCGCTGGCCGTCGCCGCATCCACCGCCGCGGGCCTCACCGCCTCGCCGCGCGCCCTCTCGATCCTCGCGCGCCGCGGCTCCGGATCGGCGGCGCGCTCGCTCTACGGCGGCTTCGTGCGCATGCATGCCGGTCACGCCGCCGACGGCAGTGACGCGTTCGCCGAGCCGATCACCTCGCGCCTCCTCGATCGCGTACGCATGGTGATCGCGGTCGTCGGCGGCGGCGCACCGAAATCCCACGGCTCGCGCGACGCGATGGATCACACCGCCCGCACCTCGCCCCTCTACCAGGCGTGGATCGATCTCGTCCCGAACGATCTCGCCGCGGCCGAGGGTGCGCTCGCCGCCGGCGATCTCGCCGCGCTCGGCGCGATCACGGAGGCCAACGCGCTCGCGATGCACGCCTCGGCGATCGCCGCGCGCCCCGCGGTGATCTACTGGCAGCCCACCACCCTCGCGCTCCTCGCCGAGGTCCGGGCCCTGCGCGACCGCGGCCTCGCCGCCTGGGCCACGATGGACGCGGGCCCGCACGTCAAGGTGCTGACCTCGATCGATCACGCCGAGGCCGTCGCGGCGGCGCTGCGACCGATCGCGAGCGACGTCATCGTGAGCGCGCCCGGTGGTCCTGTCGCGGTGTCGACGTGACGCTGCGCTGGATCTCCACACTCGCTGCATCACCGCTGCACATCGCGGAGTCACGATGACATCCATGAGCTCCACGGCGCCCGGCAAGCTGATCCTGACCGGGGAGTACGCCGTCCTCGACGGCGCGCCCGCGCTCGTGATCGCCGTGAATCGCCGGGTCGTCGCGCGGATGCGCGGCCCGGTGCCGGCGGGGAGCTCGCCGTTCCTGATCGCGGTGGCGAACGAGCTCGCGGCGCGCCGCGGTGCCGATGACCCGAGCGTGAAAGCTGCGCTCGGAATCGCCGTGGACTCGAGCGCGTTCTACGACGGCGCCACCAAGCTCGGCCTCGGTTCGAGTGCTGCGGTAACGGTCGCCGCGACACGGCTCGCGCTCGCGGAGGCCGGTGAGGGCGCACGCGCCGAGGTGCTCGAGGTCGCGACGGCCGCGCACGCAGCGGCGCAGGGCGCGCGCGGCGCGCGTGGGTCCGGCGCCGACATCGCGAGCGCGGTGCACGGCGGGACCATCAAGTTCGAGGGGGGCCGCACGACCAAGCTCGGTGCGTGGCCCGAGGGCCTCGTCCTGATCCCCTTCTTCACGGGCGCGTCCGCGGACACCGCCACGCTGGTCGCGCGGGTGATGGAGGCGCGCGCGGCGAACCCGACCGCGGTCGATGCCGCCCTGACCGCGGTCGCCGATGCTTCGAGCGCAGCAATTGCGCCGTTCACCTCGCGCTACACCGGCACGGCCACCGTGGTGCTCGGCGCGTTCTCGCTCGCGGCGGCGGCGATCGAGCGCCTGGCGATCGCGACCGGCGTCGCCCTCGTTCCCGCGTGTGTCAAGGCCGCACGGTCCGCGGTGGCTGCCTTCGGCGGGACGGCGAAGACCACAGGTGCGGGTGGCGGCGACATCGGAATAGCCGTGATCCCGAGCACCGCGGATGTAACCAGCGCACGCCGTGCGCTCATCCAGAGCGGGTGCCAGCCGCTGTCGCTCTCCGTCGACGAGGTGGGCGTGGACTTGCGCGCCGCAGCGTCGTAAACACCAGGGTCCCCGTGTCTCCCCCCCGTACCTCTCGGCTCGCCGGCTTCTACCGCCTGGGCGTACTCGAGCGCCGGCGTCAGCTGCGCGAGCTGGCGGGCTTGTCGGCGGATGGCTTCGCCGCGGTGGATCCGGGCGCGTTGCCACTCGACGTGGCGGACGGGATGATCGAGAACGTGGTGGGCGTCTACGCGCTGCCGTTCTCGGTCGCGGTCAACTTCGTGGTCGATGACGTCGAGGTGCTGATCCCGATGGCGATCGAGGAGCCGAGCGTGGTCGCGGCATCCTCGAACGCCGCACGGATGGCGCGGCCCCGCGGCTTCACCACCAGGCTGACGGCCCCCGTGATGATCGGACAGATCCAGGTCACGAACATCGCCGATGTCGATGCGGGTGCCGGCGCGCTGCGCGCCCACGCGACAGAGATCCTCGCCGATGCGCGACGTCGCGTCCCCCGCCTCGCCGAGCGCGGAGGCGGTCCCGTCGCGTTCGACGTCCGGACGCTCGCGCGCTCCGGCCCCGATGGAGGGATGCTCGTCGCGCATCTCCACGTCGACTGCCGCGACGCGATGGG
>JAYVLW010000145.1:0-9632 GCA_043759315.1 Myxococcales bacterium | reverse complement strand
GAGGCGCCGTCGCTGGCCGCGCGAGCGATCGTGGTGATCTTCCCGATCTCGTTCGCGGCGACGCCCGTGGTCGGCGGCGTGTTCGCGGCGACCACCGGGAGATCGTCGGCGTGCTTCAGCTTGTAGACCCCGACGCCACCGGCGATCACCGCCGCCGCGGCAGCGGCCCACAGCCCCGCGCGTGGGGCGAACCCGCGCGCGGTCTTGGTCGGGGCGGGCTTGCTGGCAGCCGGCTTGGCCTCGACGGGCCTGGTGGCCTCGACGGGCTTGGCAGCAGCGGGCTTCACGACAGGGGCGACGTCGGTCTTCACCGCCGCCTCGCTCCCGATGGTCGCGAGCAGCTTGGTCGCGAGGTCCTTCGGCGGTACGTGATCGGATCCGGCCTGGGCGACCAGGGCCGCGAGCTCGGTCGCTTCGTGGCGCGCATCGCGGCACGCGTCGCAGGTCGCGAGGTGCTCGGCGTGACGCGCGATCGCATCACGATCACCAGCGACCAGGTCGGCGAGGTCGTCGTTGACTTCATTGCAGGTCGACATCATTCGATCTCCTGAGCGGGCATGACGGTGCGAAGGTGGGCGAGCGCGCGGCTGATCCGCTTACGCGCGGTGGGTTCATCGAGGTTGCAGGCCAGCGCGATCTCGCGGTGGCTCAGATCGGCGACGTAGCGGAGCACGAGGGCCTCGCGCTCGGTCGGTTTCAGCTTGGCGAGCGCGTCGCGCAGCGCACGGGAGCGACGACGCTGAGCGAACACATCTCGCCCCTCGTCGCCGTCGGGCACGATCTCGAGCAGCTCGCGGTGCTTGCGTCGGGTCTCCAGCGTGTGTGCGCAGACGTGGCGCGCGATGCCGCACAGCCACGCCTTGATCGAGCCCTCGGCGCGGTATGTCGACATCGCACGATGCGCGCGCAGCAGGGTCTCCTGCGTCGCTTCGTCGGCGTCGGCTTGCGAGCCGAGCAGCGCCATGCACAACCGGCCGAGGATCGAGCCGTGTGTTTCCGCGCACGCGCCGATCGCATCGCGATGTCGTCCTTCGAGGACGAGCGCCGCGATCGGATCGGGTGGCTCGGTAGACATGAGGTCGATGGCCGCTGCCTCCATTGCACCCTCCACGTGTCGCCGTCGGGGCGTTTCGTGACCGGCGATCGCGGCTATTTCACAACCCTATGGAATGACGACCGATTCGCTCATCCGCTGATGAAGGCGCGGGTGACCGCGAAGGCGAGCGCGGCCATCACCAGGGCCCCGACCACGAGCATCCAGGGCTGCAGTCCCGACTTCTTCGGTGTCGCCACCATCTGTGCCTGCGCCTGTTCGCGCGGGATCATCGGGCGCTCGATCGGCTGCGAAGGGCGCATCGGCGCATGCTGCGGCAGCTGGCCCCAACCAAGAGGTTGCGCCTGCTGCTGTTGCTGCGGGAGCGGCGTCGGGAACAGCCCCGGCTGTGGTTGTGACGGTGGGAGCTGCGTCGTGACCAGCGGCTGTGGCGGCAGCAACGGCCGTGGCCCAGGAAGTGGTGCGGCAACCACCGGCGGCTGCGGTTGCATCGGCATCTGCATGGGCGCCATGCCCGGCGGGAGACCCGCGTTTGGATTGCGCTGGTGCATCGTGCCGGGAACCGGCTCGTCGCCGAGCGTCGACGGCGCGTTCGCCAGGCTCCCCGGCGGCATCGCCGGAGGACCGCTCGACAGCGGCATCGCCGGCGGCGAGCTCGCACCATGGGCCCGCGGGTTGCGCTGGTGGACCGTGCTCGGCAGCTCGCCGATGGGTGGGCCCGGCGTCGGACCACGACCGCGCGGCTGCGTCATCCCCGGCAGCGGCGGTGGCTGCGTGCCCGGCTTCACGCGCTCCGGTGGCGGGGTGCGGCGGTTCGTCGGCGCGACGAGCCGCGTGGCCTCATCGCCATCGAACGCATGGATCGGCCCGACGCCACGGCCTGCGATGGTCGCGACCTCTTCGCTGTGCAGCGGTGGACGCGCGGTCGTGGGCTCGTCGGTGGGCCGTCGGCTGCGACCATCGGGTCGCGGCGGCGGCACCGTCATCTCGCTCGAGTCGCGGCGCGCACCGCGCAGCAAGCGCAGCTGATCGCCGGTGAGCTGCGCCTGTCGGGTCTCTTCTTCTTCGAACCGATCGATCACCTGACGGGCCGCCGAGATCGCGCGGCCACCGTCCTTCTGCGAGAACACGTCGGCGGTGCGGATCCGGATCACGGTGTGCTCGCCGCCGGTCGTCTCGATGTGCTCGAAGCCGCTCAGTCCCGCCTTGGGACGGAGCTGCTGCGCCATCATCTGCTGGCTCTCGCGCAGCGCCTGCTCCGCGACATCGATGATCTTCCCGAGCTCGGTCGCGGGATCGCCGACGGTGGTGTCGAGCGAGTAGCGCAGCGCGCGCAGCTGCTCGCCGAACACGCCCGCGGTCGGCCGGCGCTTCGGCTCGCGCGACAGCGCTGCCATCAGCAACTTGTCGATCTCCGGGTGGAGGCGGGGATCCGCCTCGGTCGGTCGTTGCACCTGTGCCTCGCGCACCGCGCGCAGCGCCTCGAGATCGCCCATCCCCGAGAACAGGCGCCGGTTCGTCACCATCTCCCAGATCAGGATCGCGACGGAGAACACGTCGCTGCGCGGCTCGATGTGCTCGTTGCGCGCCTGCTCCGGTGAGATGTACGCGAACTTGCCGCGCACGCCGCCCGTCCCGGTCTGCTCCTGCTCGGCGCGCTTCGCGATGCCGAAGTCCGTCAGCTTGACCTCGCCGGCGCGCGACAGCAGCACGTTCGACGGCGAGACGTCGCGATGCACGAGCGACATCGGCTTGCCATCCGGGGCCTTCGCCGAGTGCGCGTGCTCGAGCGCCTCGCAGATCTCGGCGCCGATGTGGAGCGCGAGATCGAACGGCAACCGCTTGCGCTTGACCTCGTTGCCCTTCTGGACCGCGCCCAGATCTTTGCCGTCGACGTACTCCATGACCAGGAAGTACTGGCCGTCGTCGCCGAGGCCGACGTCGAAGATCTGAACGATGTTGCGGTGCTTGAGCAGCGACAGCACCTTCGCCTCGGCGATCAGCAGCTCGACGAACCGCTTGTCCTGCGAGAGGTGCGGAAGGATGCGCTTGATCGCGACTGGCTTCTCGAAGCCGCCGGCCGCCACGGCCTTGCCGCGGAAGATCTCCGCCATGCCGCCAACGCCGATACGATCAAGCAGCTCGTAACGCGTCACGCGAGCCCAAATCTACCACGGCTCGTCGGCGCCCGTTACGATGCCAGCCGTGGACCGGATCGCCGCTCTCGTCGACGAGATGTTCGCACGGGGCGTGGGCTCGGGCGCCGCGGTCTCGATCGGCGATGGGGGCCGCGAGGTCGAGCGCCTCCACCGCGGCACCACCCGCCGACTCCCGTCCCCAGGCGTCCTCGTCGATGCACACACCTGGTTCGATGTGGCATCGCTGACCAAGCCGCTCTCCACCGTCGCGAGCGCGATCGTCCTCGTCGGCGATGGCGCGCTCGACCTCGACGAGCCGATTCGCCGCTGGCTCCCTGCCGCGAGTAGCACCGGCACGGTGCGCCAGCTCCTCGGGCACGCCGCCGGCTGCGCCGCGCACGTCGAGTTCTTCAAGCGGCTGCGCGTCGGCACCCACGAAGATGCGCGGGCCGAGCTGGTCGCGATGGCCGCGGCCGAACCAGCGAGCCCGCCCGGCGTGGCGGCGGTGTACTCGGATCTCGGCTACCTCGTGCTCGGCGCGATCGTCGAGCGAGCGGCGAACGCGCCGCTCGAGACGGCTTTCGTCGACCTGGTAGCGAATCCGCTGGGTCTCGGTGCGCGCTACGCAGGGACCCGCGAGAGCCCGGATGCCCTCCGTGAGACCGGTGACTCTATGGACTCAGGGCTGGTCTCAGGACTGGTCGCAGTTCGCGACCCGCGTGGTCCGAACGTCGCCGCGACGGAGATCGATGACCGAACGGGTGCGAGCGCGGTGGTGCAGGGTCGCGTCCACGACGAGAACGCGTGGTACGGCGGTGGCGTGTGCGGGCACGCCGGCTTGTTCGCGCGGCTCGATGACGTCGCGAAGTTTGCCGCCGCGATCGTCGACACCGCCGCCGGTCTCCCGCGCGGCCGGCTTCGCACCGAGGTGGTGAATCACTTCCTGGCGACGGCGGCCGCGCCCGGCGCTTCCTGGCGCCTCGGCTGGGATACGCCATCGACGACGCCGGGCGTCTCGCACGCCGGAGATCGCTGGCCGCGCACCGGCTCGGCGGGTCACCTCGGGTTCACCGGCGTGTCGCTGTGGCTCGATGTTCCCCGGCGCCGTTGGGTGACCTTGCTGACCAACCGCGTGCACCCGACGCGGTTCGGCGACAGCCCCGATGCGATCAAGCAGCTGCGCCGTCAGGTCAACGATCTGTCGATCCAGCTCCTCGACGGTAGGGACGAATGAGCGACTGCTGACTCTTGGTGCTCGACAGTCGCTGCGTGCTCGCGCGGCGTGCCGATCTGTCACCGATGCTCGCGCGACGCTGCGATCGTCCGCGCAGTTACGTCGTGGCCCGCCCCTTGCTCGACGGCTCGGCGATGATGAAGACCTTGCTCGCCTCCGCCCTTGCCGTGTCCCTTCTCGCGGGTCCCGCCGCCGCGCAGCCCGCACCGCCACAGGCGGCCCCGCCCGCGCCGCGCACGCCCTACAAGTTCAAGCTCGCCGTCAGCGACGGCACCGACAATCGCACCTACGAGCTCGTCCTTCTCGACGACTCGTGCGGCAGCGTCGAGGAGCGCGTCGGCGACCGCAAGGACGAGGTCAAGGTCTGTGCGCACGCGAGCCCGCAGGGGGCGCGGATCGGCGTGGCGTGGAAGCTCCACACCAAGACGCTCGACCACGAGGTCAACTACGAGGCGGTGGTCGCGAAGGGCAAGGCGGTCGAGGTCGGTCGCACGAATGGTGCCCGGTTCACGCTGACGTTGATCTGAGCCGATTTCGGGAATAGCGGATTCTCCGCGGACGGGCCTTGGCGCCCGGCCGGCGCTTCGTGCAAGGCTCCGCGCATGGCGAGGAAACTGGTCTCGCCCGCGGCCGGGGGCACCGCGGGAGCCGGAAAGATCGATCTGCCCGGGTTCATCAAGAACCTGACGGCGAACACCGATTCGTCGCGGATGTCGAAGGTGACGAAGATGCTGCGGGCCGAGAGGTTCCAGCTGTTCTCGCAGGTCACCGACGAGCACGTGACGGGCGTGGTGAAGAGTCAGACTGACTCGTCGCTCGTCTACGCGTGTCGCCTCGGCAAGACCGGCCAGTTCTTCTGCTGCACGCAGAACCTCAACCACTGCGGCGGACTCCGGGGCGCGCTGTGCAAGCACATCCTCGTGCTCGCGATCGGCCTTGCGCAATCGGGCGAGCTCGATCCGACGACCGCGAACGCCTGGGCGAAGGCGAGCCGCTCGAAGAAGCCCGAGCTCGACAAGGACGACGCCACGGCGACGTTCGTCCGCTACAAGGGCGCCGAGGCCGGCGAGATCGACTGGCGCCCGACCGAGACGATCCCGGAAGACTATTACGCGCTGTGATGCACGCCGAGGTCACGGAGGCCCTGTTCGCGCTCCAGCAGACGCTCGACGAGCTCGTCGTGCGTGGGCTGCAGGCGACCGGCCCTGATGATCTCGCCCGGTTGACCTCGCTCGGTGAAGAGTTCGGTCGAGCGGGCGCGGTGTTCGTCGCCGAGCAGGTGGCCACGCTCGTGCGCCATGTCCGCGGCGCAGAGAAGGGCGCGGCGCGCGCGCTGCTCCGCACCCAGACGGTGCTGCGCGTGTTCGAGCGCGTGCTGTCGATCGATGCCGGCATCCTCGCACTCGCGGAAGGACCGAGCGGCTCGGTGGAGCCCGCGTCGACCACCGTCAAGCCACCGCCGCTCGAGGACAAGACGGCGCTCGTTCCCGTGCTCGAGGAGCTCGCGAGGACCGTCGAGGGGCTGATCGCCTCGGGCCTGACCACGGCCTCGGCCGCGACGAAGTCGAAGCTCGATGCCAGCTTCAAGGAAGCGTCGCGCTTGAAGCTGTTGCGCCTCGCCACCTCGCTCCGCTACGTGGGCGACGAGCTCGCGCGGTTCCTCGCCGACAGCGAGCACTTCTCGGCGCGGCGGCTCGCGTTCTTCGCGAATCGCACGTGGCTGATCAGCCGCGGCCTGCTCGAGGCGATCGAGGAGAGCGATGGGCCGGCGCTCGCGCGCTTGCTGATGACGACCGCGCCCGTGCCGGTCAAGGCGCTCGAGCTCGCGGTGCTCGGCGTGCAGAAGCGCGCGCTCGTCGATGGCTCGGCCGCGTTCGAGTTCCGCATGATCACGCTCGAAGAGCTGCCGGGCGTTCCTCGGGGACGGCGCCTCGTGTGGTCGTGCGTGTTCGGCGCGAAGAAGGGCGTCCCCGCCGAGGCCTTTCTCCACTTGCCGCAGCCGCAGAAGTTCCTCCCCAAGCTGCTGCTCGACAAGACGCGGATCCTCGTGACCGACGCCGCGGTCTCGCTCGACGAGCACGGCTACGGCCGCCTGATGCTCGGCCCGAAGTCCACCGTGAAGGCAGGCAAGCCGTTCAAGGGCTGGGACGACCTCGTGACGTGGGACCGCCCGGGCGTGGTCGACCGGTTGCGCCGCCATCCGGTGAGCCCGCTCGATCTCGAGGTCGAGCTCCAGGTGGAGATGGTCGTCCCCGAATGGGAGCTCGGAGCAGCGGCGCCGAACCCGTACCGTCCCGAGCAGCTCGTGTTCCCGATGACGGCGGGCGCGCTGTCGATCGACGTGGTGTGCTCGACGGGCCCCGATGGGCGCGAGCTCTCCGAGGCGCTGCGCGCCTACGCGAAGCCGCGCGCGAAGCGGCCTCCGCTCTTCGGCGTCATGCACGTCGAGATGGGGCGCATGCTGCTGCAACCGTTGACGGTGTTCGGCGACGACGGGCCGCGGCACCTGATGATCTCGGACGACAACATCGATCTCGCCTCGCTGATGAAGACGCTGGATTTCACGAGCTGATGGAGACGCCATGGCCAAGGACACGACCGCAAGCGACGCCACGATCCTCCGCGAACCCGCCGAGGTGCAGTACCGCCACCAGCTCGAGGCGCTGAAGCAGCAGGACAAGGACACGCCGCCGAGCGCGTGGAAGCTGTCGCCGCGCTCGGTGCTCGCGTACATCACGGGCACGGCGAAGCCGCTCAAGGCGACGATCGACGGCAAGCAGGTCGAGGTCCCGATCACGCGCAAGTTCTTCGGCGACGACACGATCGTCGAGCGCGCCATCGTCACGCTCGCGAGCGAGCGCGCGTTGCTCCTCGTCGGGGAGCCGGGCACCGGCAAGAGCTGGCTCTCGGAGCACCTCGCCGCTGGCATCAGCGGCTGCTCCACGCTGACCATCCAGGGCACGGCAGGGACCACCGAGGACCAGATCAAGTACTCGTGGAACGTCGCGCGCGTGATCGCCGAGGGCCCGAAGATGACCAACCTGATCCCGTCGCCGACGATGATCGCGATGCGGACCGGGGCGCTGCTGCGGTTCGAGGAGATCACCCGCTGCGTGCCGGACGTGCAGGACGCGCTCGTCTCGATCCTCTCCGACAAGAACATCGTCGTGCCCGAGCTGCCCGATGACAACATGGTGTTCGCCCGCCCGGGCTTCAACATCATCGCGACCGCGAACTCGCGAGATCAGGGCGTCAACGAGCTGTCGGCGGCGCTCAAGCGGCGGTTCAACTACGTGCACATCCCGATCGTCGCGGACCAGAAGACCGAGATCGCGATCGTCCGCGATCGGTCGAAGGAGCTGCTCGAGCGCTACAAGATCCCGGCGAAGATCGAGGAGTCGGTGCTCACCGTGCTCGCGACCGTGTTCCGCGAGATGCGCGCCGGCACCACGGCGGACGGCGTGAGCTTCCAGAAGGTCTCGACCACGCTGTCCACTGCCGAGGCGATCGGCGTGGCGCTCGATTCGGCGATCCACTCGAAGTTCTTCAGCACGGGGGCGGTCGGCGTCGAGGATGTCGCGCGCCAGCTCGTGGGCTCGGTGGTCAAGGAGGACCTCGACGACCTCAAGGTGCTGAAGGAGTACCTGTCGGTCGTCGCGAAGAAGCGCGGCGCGAAGGATGCGAGCTGGAAGGCGTTCCACGACGCGGCGGTCAAGGCGGTGACGAGCGCTTCATGACCGACGGGCTGGACATCGAGGTGGTCAAGGAGCGCGCCGACCGCGTGCTCGCGGAGGAGCTGTACTGGTTCCCGGTGCGGCACCACTCGCCCGCGGTGGCCCGCCACGTGCGGGCGGCGATCCGCGCGCGCAAGCCGAAGCTCGTGCTCATCGAGGGACCCGCCGATGCGAGCGAGATGATCCGCCACGTCGTCGACGCGAAGACCAAGCCGCCGATCGCGCTGTACGCGAGCTATCGCGACGATGCGAACACGCTCGGCCTCGCCGGGCTCGCGAGCGCGGCGCCGGAGATCCCGCCGCGGTTTCCGGTCTGGTATCCGTTCCTGCCGTACTCGCCGGAGTATGTGGCGATGAAGGAGACGCTCGCGTACGGCGGCGAGGCGGTGTTCATCGATCTGCCGAACCACGCGCTGATCGATCCCTCGCACTGGGCGCGGCCCGACGCGCCGGAGGCCACCGGCGAGGAGGACGGCGAGCTCGGCGACGATGCCGACGCGCCGGCGGTCGAGGAAGCCGAGGAGCATCCGGTGTCCGCGCCGAGCTGGGAGGCAATGGTCACGCGCTCGAGCTTCTACCAGGCGATGGCGCGCGCGGCGGGCTATCGCTCGTGGGACGAGGCCTGGGACTCGATGTTCGAGATCGGCCACCGTCACGCCGATTACGAGGAGTTCCGCCGCGACCTCGCGTACTTCTGCGCGGCCGTGCGCGCGACCACCCGGCCCGAGGTGATCGCGAGCGACGACACCCTGCCGCGCGAGCGGTTCATGAAGCGATCGATCGCGAACGAGCTCGCGAAGCGCAAGCTCTCGGCCAAGGACGCGATGGTGGTGTGCGGCGGGTTCCACTTGTTCCTCGATCGCGACGACGACCAGCCTCCGCCCGAGCCGCCGAAGGGCACCACGTACTCCACGGTGGTGCCGTACTCGTACTTCCGCGTCAGCGAGATGTCGGGCTACGGCGCCGCGAACCGCGCGCCGCGGTTCTACCAGGCGGTGTGGGACCACCAGGGTGACAAGGAAGATGCACCCTGGGTCGCCGCGATGATCGAGCACGTGACCACCGTGCTCGCGCGCGGCCGCAAGGAGGGAGCGGTGCTGTCGAGCGCGGATGCGATCTCGGTGACGCAGCACGCGCGGATGCTCGCCGCGCTGCGCGGTCGCCCGGCGCCGATCCTCGACGACATCCGCGATGCGCTGATCTCGTGCTGCTGCAAGGGCCGCCCCGAGGAGGAAGGCCGTCACCTGCTCGCGGCGATGGGGCATGCGGAGATCGGAACCGCGGTGGGCCGCGTGACGCCGGCGCTCGGTCGGCTACCCGTGGTCCACGACTTCTATGCACAGCTCGACGCGCTCGACCTCGGCGAGGTCATGGGCCGCGAGAAGCGCCTGGTGCTCACGCTCGATCTGCGCGAGGACAGCGGCGCGAAGCGCTCCGCGTTCCTTCACCGCATCGCGTCGCTCGATCTCGGG
>JAYVLW010000144.1:0-10684 GCA_043759315.1 Myxococcales bacterium | reverse complement strand
CACGAACTTCTCTCCGCGCGCGTCCTCGGCGATGAACCCGATCTCCTTGCCACCGGACTTCCCTGACTTGATCGTCCACGGCAGGTGGCGCTCCGGCGTGTCGGGCAACGGTCCGCGCCGGATGTCCTCGGGCGTCAGGTCCTTGCGATTGGTGAACCATGTCGAGTCGGGCACCTCGTCGAGCGCGTTGGTCCCAAGAGCGCGGCGGTCGCGCTCGAGTCGCAGGGAGCGGCGCGCGAGCCGATGGAACGATTCGACGTAGTAGCTCGTCCGTAGATACAGGTTGGTCTCGGGGACCTTCGGCACGTCGTGGCGGTCGTCCACCTTCCACACGGGTGGGGCGTTCGCGAATCGAACCGGGCCGATCGGCGACCCGCCACCGCAGGCAGCGAGGACGACGAGGATCCACAAGCGATGCATCAGTAGCGCTCCACGCGCGCGACGGCGTCGTAAGGAGGGTTGAGTGCGATGAACGCGAACACGCCGCCATCGAGGGAGCTCGCAACCTGCGCGCGGACGAGCAGGCCGCGCCGGTTATAGACTTCGAGTGCCGCGCCGAAGCCGACGCGCGGATGGTCGAACGACAGCGCGTCGAGCCCGGAGTGAACGCGCCCGACGTCGACGAACAACACCGGGGCCAGCCAGGTCGCCGCCGCCCACGTGTAACTAGCCTGCGCGACGGTCGCGACGCGGTCGCGAAATCGATCGAACTCGTATCCGCGCATCAGATCGGCGCCGCCGATCCGTGGGAGCTCGGTGAACGGAACCTCGTCGCGCTCTCCGGTCACCGCCTCGGCCCACAGCCTGAACTGCAGGGCGCGCGGCCGCTCCGTGAGCCGGATGTAGCGCTGCAGATCGACGCCGATCCGGAAGAAGTCAGGACCACCATCGAGCGCGTGCTGATGTCCCGCGTAGGCGAGGGCGAGCCCACCGGTGGAGCGCATCCCCGCCGCGTCCCATGGATCCGCCTGACGCCGCGTATCCCAGCCGAGCTCGAGCTCGTTGTACGAGAACCGCGTGCCTGTCATGGATCCGGGCAGACGGTCGAGCTGGTAAGCGTCGCGCAGGTCGGGATCGGTGAGGTTCGGGCTGTCGCCTTCGAAGTTCTTGTCCTGGAGCGACGACGTGGCCGTGAGCCGCACCTCCGCGTGGAGTTGCACGGCGACGCGCGCGGAGGCACGACGCACCTTGATCCGGTAGCGACTGGCAACGCCCGCGTCGGGACCGAGCGGATCGAGGGGCAGCACGGCGGCGGCGGTCGCGTCGGTGTTGCCGTAGCCGAAGAAGCGCTCGCGATCGCGCTGTGCGTACAACGCATCGACGGATGCCGTCACCGGGCCTGGGAGCAACCGGCCGGTATCGAGGCCGAGCTGCGCGGTCCACAGGTACTCGCCGCCGAAGGCCGCACGTGCCTTCAGCTTCTCGCCATGACCGAGCACGTTCTTGACGTAGCCGCGGATGCCGACGTTGAAGCCGAAGCCGGTCTCGAACAGGGCCGTCGGGTACAAGGCGAGATGACGATCGTCGGTGGTGAAGATCTCGGTGACGGTCGACACCGCGTGATAGCGCTCGCCGAGATAGACGATGCCGCGCACCGGGAGGAGCGCGAGCTCGAACGGCAGCCGCGGCACCCACAGCAGGCCGCGGCCGATCAACCGCCCCGTTCCGTCGCCCGGATCGACCTGATCGAGCCGACCGCTCTCGGTCCCCGGGCGCGGCTGGCCCCGCACGGACTTCGCGGTGTCCTGGATCGGTGCCGCGAGCTCCGCGGGGCTCGCGGCGGGATCCGGCGGTGGCGGGGGCGGCGGTTGCGTGTCGGACCCGGCGTCCGTGCCCGCGTCGGGCGCTGGTTGCGCTTGCGCTGCGGCGCAAGCTGCGAGGAGGACGGCAGCCGTGACTTTCACCGAGGAGGCCTCGTACACGCCCCGTGCCACGGCATCGTGGCGGAATCCTGCGATGCTCGGGTCGGCAACCGCGCGAGCCCGCACGGCGAGCGATCCGGCTCACCGACGACGGCCAGCTCCTGATCGCTGGCCGCCCAGCGACGGAGCTGGCCGCCCTCGCTGCACGAACTTGATCGACACGGCGCCGGGCTTTTTCCGTAACCTGGACGCATGAAGTCACTCGTGGACCGGCTCGCGTCGTACGCGGAGTACCACCGCGACAAGCGCAACATCGCCACTCACTTCGTCGGCATCCCGATGATCCTCGTGGGCACCCAGGCAACGCTCGCGCGCATCGGCATCGGCCCGATCAACGCGGCGGTCGGGGCGACCGGCCTCGCGACGCGGTACTACCGCGCTCTCGATCCCACGTACGGTGCCGCGATGGGCGCGGTCCTCGGCGTGACGTGCGCGGCGGGAACGGCGATCGCGGCGCTCCCACTTCCGCTGTGGGCGGGCGCGGCAGCAGGACTGTTCGTGGGCGGCTGGGCGCTCCAGTTCCTCGGCCACTACTTCGAGGGCAAGAAGCCCGCGTTCATGGACGACCTCCGGGGCCTTCTCGATGGACCGCTGTTCCTCGTCGCGGAGGCCGCGTTCGCAGTCGGGCTGTCACCGGAGCTGCGCGCCGAGGTGGAGCGCCGCGCGGGTCCGACGCGCTGGGGCAAGGTCGCCGCGACAGATCTCGCGGCGGTCGCGGCCTGAGCGCTACTGGCAGGGAAATCCACCGCCCCCGCCGCCCGTCGCCTTGACGTGGTTGCAGTGCGGGGCCGGCGTCGTCGTCGCCACGGTCGCGTGATACATGCGGCAGGCGAGGCTGTTGCCCGTCTGCACCGATTGATCGTACGGCGGCGTGGTGGCGAAGCCTCCGCACGCGGCCATGCACGCGGGCTTGTCGGCGTAGGGCGGCGCGAGCTGCGCCGAGCAGGCGCCCTGGACGATCGTGCAGAAGCCGTCGCAGTTCGCTCCGCACACGCCATCGCCCCCGGGACCCGCGTGGCGACAGTGGACACCGGGGCCGGTCGCGGCGTTGTTCGCGTGGTAGACGCGGCATCCGAGCGTGTTGCCGGTGGTGTCTGCCATCGCGCCGACGGGGAGCAGCGCACATGACGCCATGCACGTGGCGGCGTTCGAGTACTGCTGGTTCGCCGCGGTGCAGTTCGTGGCGATCTTCGCGCAGTAGTCAGCGCAGGTCGGAGCTCCAGCCGGAGCATCGATCGCCGCATCGGGTGAGCTCGCCGCGTCCGGCGTCTTGCTACCGCCGTCATCACCGCAGCCAGCCGCGAGCGCAACGAGCGCGATCACCAAAACCGTGAAGCTCCGCATGTTTCCTCCTGCCCGGAGCGTACACCGACACCGGGCGGCGGATCTCGAGCAGGGCCTCTGCCACGACGAAGGTGCGCGGCGCGAACCTCTGCACGAGGCGCTTCCGGCTCGCACCATGCAGTGATCCTCGATCAGGAGGTCTTCTTGACCCAATCCATGTCGCGATGTGCCCTGCGAGCGACCGTCAGCCTGCTTCTCGTCTCCGTCTGTGCATGTGGGTTCTCGACGGGAGGGTCTGCTGACCCTGATCCGCCGAACCCAGCCGACGAGCTGGATGCGTCGACGGCTGACGCGCGTCCCCATGCCACGATCGCGCCGGTCGCACTTGGCACGGCGGGCACCTACGCGATTCTCGCAAAGAGCGGGATCAGCGGCGTCATCGGGTACGTCACTGGCGACATCGGGATCAGCCCCGCCGCCGCGACCTACATCACCGGGTTCTCTCTCTCCGCCGACGCGTCGAACACGTTCTCGACATCAACACAGATCACCGGACGCGTGTATGCGGCGAGCTACGTGGCACCGACGCCGACGCGAATGACGATCGCGGTCGCCGACATGGAGATCGCGTTCGTCGACGCCGCCGGACGCATCCCGCAGGTCACCGAGCTCGCCGGCGGACTGATCGGCGGCCTGACGCTTTCACCGGGCAGCTACGCCTGGAGCTCCGGCGTCGCGATCACCCAGGATGTCACGCTCGCGGGGGACGCCACCGACGTGTGGATCCTGCAGGTCGCGCAGTCGCTCACCATGACCGCCGGCACGCGCGTCGTGCTCACCGGCGGCGCGCTCGCGAAGAACGTGTTCTGGCAGATCAGCGGTGGACCGCTCACGCTCGCGGCCGCGGCGGATCTGCACGGCATCGTGCTCACGCAGACCGCGGTCACGCTCGCCGCCGGAGCGTCCGTGCATGGAAGGGTGCTGTCGCAGACCGCGGTGGATGTCGACGGGAGCACCGTGGTCGCGCCGGCTCCGTAACGATCAGTTGTACAGGTGGACCATGAACGCGACGGTCGGGTCGAAGATCAGCCCGAACGTCGTGTCGTTGGTCACCAGCACCGAGCCAAGGCCCATCTCCTGGCGCTTCTTCGAGAAGCTCACGAGGCCGTTCGTGGCCGACAGGCTCGCCTGGACGTGCGGCGTGATCCAGAACCCGACCGCCACGCCGTAGCGCGCGCTCACGGTGGTGGTCGTGGTCACGTCGTCGCTGTTCAGATCATCGGGATCTTCGCCGAGGTAATCGAAGCCGACACCGCCGAGGATCTCGAGCTCCGTGCGCTTGTGCGCGACGACCGGAAATCGCACGAGCGCGCCGAGGCCGGCCTCGCTCGCGGTCGTGGTCTGCGCCGAGCCGGTATCGGTCGAGTGCGACGTACTCGCGAATACGAGCGTAGGTTCGATGGTGATGCCGCCGGCGAGGCGGAACCGAACGCTCGTGATGTTCGGCGTCTGCAGCGACGCGGGGATCCGATAGCCCACGCCGATCCCGAGCGAGAACCCGGTCGGACGATCCGACGCAGGAGGCTCGACGGGTGGCGGCGGCTGCTCGATGACGCGCGGCTGCGGATGAGGTGGCTGCGGCGGTTGAGGAGGCTGCTCGATCGGCGGGGCCGGATTCTCGACCGGGGGTTGCGCGTCACCCGGCTGTGCGAGGGCAGTGCCGGCGAGGAGGCACACCGCGAGGATCGTCTTCATGGTCATATCCCTATCCCTGAGTCTGGGAAGTCCGGCGGCGGAGGTGGGTTGCAGCTCGGCGCGCACACGGCCTGTAGGGTCGTGCAGCGGTCACCGTTGGCGGTGACGCAGGCGATGCACGCATCCGAGATGCCGCTCGTGTCGAGCTCGTCGGTGCACTTCGCCACGCAGCGATCCTGCACGGCGGGGAGCGGCGCTTCCATGCAGGCGCACAGCACGGAGCAGGCCTGCAACGCTTTCTCGGCCGGCGTCGTCTCGCAGGCCGACGACGTGGCGACGAGACCGATGAGGAGCCAGCTGCGCACGCTCAACACCCGTACCACCGAGCCTCAGAGCGAGTCGAGGTACGTGACGAGATCCTTCAACTGATCTTGCGTCAGCGTCGACGTGTTGCCGTGGACGCCCGGAGCGCCACCACACGAGCCAAAGCGATCCATCAGGGTCTGTGCGCAGCCATTGTGGAGGAACGGCGGGCGCGCGCCGACGCCGATCAGGCTCGGGACCTTGAACTGGCCGCCGGTGCCGACATCGAAGCGCAGGTTGTTCGTCAGCAGCGCGCCGTTGTGACACGACGCGCATGCGACGCCGGGCGCCTCGAAGATCGCCGCGCCGCGCGCGACCGCCGCAGGGTCGACCGACGCGGGAGCGGGTGCCGGCACGCGGTTGAGCCACGGGCCGAGCGCTGCCTTCTGCGCGAGGTTGAGCGTTCCGCCCGACATCCGCTTCGCGAACACGTCGTCGAGGAGGACCGGGAGCGAGGTCTCGTCGCCGGTCCAGTGATACGGCGCGCGATCGAGGATGTTGCCGGCGAGGCTCTGCGTGCGGCGCACGCCGTCCTTCGCGAAGTTCCACACCTGGCCGTCATCGCGACCTTCCGGGTGGCACGACGCGCACGAGACCTTGAGCGGGGTCTGGCGGTGGAACACGTTGCGACCCGGATCGTTGTGCGCGGCGCCGGGCAGGTCGATGCGGCGCGCAACCTCACCTGCGCCCGGGCGCACGATCAGCGCCGGAGCCTCGGGATAGAACACGACCAGGTCACCGGACGGCGTGAAGCCAACCGAGGTCGGCGCGCCGAGGCGATCGTTGTCGTGGCCTTCGTCCTCGTCATCCTCGTCGTCGCAGCGACCGTCGCGATCCTTGTCCTCACAACAGCCGCCCATCTGGCCGGGATCGCTCGGTGCGCCACCGCCGTCGGTGCCGCCGCTGCCCATGCCGGTCTCGGGGTTCGGGGTGTCGCCACACGGCTGCGGGTCCGGCGGCGGGCACTCCTCGTTGTCGGGCTGGTCGAGCGCGGAGACCGTGACGACGTTCACCGTGCGACTTCCCGCGTTGAGCACGGCGACCTTGTCGCCGGTGCGAGAGACCGCGATATCGACGGGGAGGGAGCCGCGACCGATGCGTGCCACGGCGCGCGGGGTCTGGCCGGGGGCGAGCACGGTGACGGCGTCCTCGATCGGACCGCCGCCGCAGTTGCCGCCATAGCCGCCGGGCTGCTCGCTATCGAGCACGCTCTTCACGCGGCGCTGGTGCGTCATCAGGAGGCGACCATCGGGCATCGCGATCGTGCGCCACGCGGTGGTGGCCGGTGCGGCGAACTGGCCGGTGCCGTCGCCCGGACCGACGCCACCGAACGGGCCACCGTCGATCCGCGGGACCGTCGGCGGCGCCGTGCGGCTGACGATGGCACCGGTCTGATCGATCGTGAGGACCTCGGCCGTGCGGAAGCGCGTGACGAGGAGCTGGTTCCCGTTGACGATGACGTCGCGGAGATCTCGCTCGAGGCGGAGGCTGCGCGTCGGCGCGCCGCCCGCGGCGGGGAACGTGACGAGCTCGCCGCCCGTGCACGCGACGTGGATCGCGTCGGCGGTGCTGTCGTACGCGAGGCCGCGCGGTTCGGCGCATGCGGCCCGGCGAGCCACGATGGCGCCCGCGGCATCGAGGGTGAGGAGGGCGCCGCCGCGGCGGAGCGCGACGTGGATGCGACCAGCGGCGTCCTCGACCAGGCGGCCGGGTTCATCGCCGGCTTCGAGTGCGGTCTCGGACAGGACGGCGTCGGTGCCGAGATCGATCTGCAAGATGCGATCGCGATCTGGATCGGCGACCACAGCGCGGGAGCCGTCGCGCGACACCATCATGGTGCCGCCGGTGATCGGAACGCCGAACGGCTCGGGGGTCTGACCGTGTTCGCTACAACCAACAACGAGGACGAGCGGCAGCAGGATCGTCTTGTTCACATGCACCTCCAACCAGGCGGTTCGGATCAAAGTCGCGCAGCGCCACACCGAGTGCACCCAGTGTGCCGCCGCTGGCCCCCTGAAAACAACGACTTCGGAGGGGGAGGCGTGGATTTGCCGGAACGTGGGGATCCGAGGGCTCAGAAATCTGTGATCACCGGGACAGCCAGGCGCGCGGGTAGCAGGCCGCGCCCAGACAGCAGACCAGCTCGGGAGCCATCGCGAACGGGCCGTAGGCGACCGCCATCAGGATCGTGAAGCCGGCGGTGGCGACGATGAGCTGCTTCCCGCTCAGAGTGAGGAGGCCGTAGACCCGGATCTGCGCGGTCGGATACTGGCGCGCCCACGCGATGCAGAGCGCATCCCCCACGGCCATGCCCCCGCAGCGTGACATATGCCACGCGCGATCGGAGACCAGGGCGCCGAGCGCGGTGACCACGCCCGCGGCGATCACGAGCTGCAGCATGAAGCTGCGCAGCCGCCGATCACCCCAGCGGGGCGCGAGCTCGCCGCCGAACTTGTAGATGCTGACGATGGTGATCGCCAGGCCGTAGGGGCCCGCCTCGACGAGCGCCCACGTGACGAGGCGCCACAGCTGACCGTGCCAGATCTCGCTCGGCTCGAGCGCGGCCCAGCTCGCGAGCCAGCCGGCGCCGAGCATCGAGAAGATCGAGGCGCCGAGCGTGACGAGGATCCAGGTCGAGACGAGCTTGCTCGAACCGATGCGCGGGAGCATGTCACGACGATACGCGAGGTCAGGGCAGCGCGTGGCGGAGGATCTGCTTCGCGACGCTCCCGAGCTGCGCGCGGAAGCTGCCGGTCAGGTACGGCTGGCCGTACTTCGCGCAGATCGCGCGGACCTTCGGCGCGAGCTCCGGGTACCGCGAGGCGGGGAGATCGGGGAACAGATGATGCTCGATCTGGTGGCTCAGGTGCCCCGACATCACGTGCATGAGCCTCCCGCCCTCGATGTTCGCGGAGCCCGCGAGCTGCCGCTGATACCACCGGCCGCGGCTCTCGGTCTCGACCTCGGAGGCGGGATGGACGACGACGCCCTCGGGAAAGTGGCCGCAGAAGATGATCGCGAACGACCACACGTTGCGGATCCCGTTCGCGAGGAGGTTGCCGGCGAACACGCGCGGCGCGTTCCACAACGCGAGCGCCGGGTAGACGACGTAGTCCTTGGCGAGCTGCCACGCCGCCTTCTGGAGAAACGGGCGCGCTCGCTCGCGGAGCTCGGCGAAGGGTTGACGACCCGCGAGGGTCTCGGTGACACGGAGATCGTGGAGGGCCACGCCCCACTGGAACAGCAGCGCGAGCACGAGCGCCGAGATCGGTTGCACGAGGTGCGTGGGCTGCCATCGCTGCAGCTCGGAGACACGGACGAGGCCGTACCCGATGTCGCGATCCTTCCCGAGGATGTTGGTGTACGTGTGGTGCTCGAAGTTGTGCGAGTGCCGCCAGTCGTCGCCGGTGCACGAGGTGTCCCATTCGTAGCTCCTGCCATCGAGGTCGGCATCATGGGTCCAGTCGTACTGGCCGTGCATCACGTTGTGGCCGACCTCCATGTTCTCGAGGATCTTCGCGGCGGCGAGCGCGCTCGTGCCGAGCGCGAAGGTCAGCGGACCGATGCCGAGGTGGAGGAGGGCACGGCCGCCGGCCTCGCTGTAGCGCACGAGGCGGATCATGCGGCGAATGTGATCGACGTCGGCTGCGCCGAGTGATGCGATGGTCTCGGCGCGCAGAGCATCGAGCTCCGCGCCGAAGGCGGTGACGGTGGCGTCGTCGAGGTTTCTCATAGCGAGAGCTCCAGGTCAGAGTGGGCCGCGGAGACGCAGAGACGGATCTCCTGATCGGGTTCGGAGGAGATTGCGCCGGTGACCAGATCCTCGACGGTGCCGCTGCGCTTGGTGCAGCGGCAGGTGTTGCAGATGCCCATGCGGCAGCCGTGGGCGGGGCGCTCTCCGGCGCGCTCGAGGCCTTCGAGCAGCGTGCCCGGAGCGACCTCGATGGTGCGGTTCGCGAGCGCGAGGTGGACCCGGGCGCGGGTTGCGGCGGCGGGGCGGCGAGCCGGCGCCGCGGGCGCGAAACGCTCGACGTGGACACCCTGGCCGACGAGCTGTTCGACGAAGTCCATCACCGGCGCTGGACCGCACACGTAGACCTCGCGCGTGGCGAAGTCCGGTACGTAGCCGCGGATCATGGCTGCATCGAGCGGACCGCGGTGGCTGATGACCCGGAGTCCGAGTCCGTCACGGGCCGCGAGCTCGTCAGCGAAGATCGCGTCGGCGTCGCTGCGCGCTGCCTCGATCACGACGACGTCGTGCGTGGCGCCGCGGGTGGCGAGGTCCTTGACGATGGCGGCGATCGGCGTGATGCCGCTGCCGGCGCCGATCAGGAGGAGCCTGGCGGACGTCGTCACCGTGAAGTCCCCTGCGGGTGCGCCGAGGCGGACGACCGCGCCGACGAGCAGGTGCTCGTGCATCCATGTCGACACGCGTCCGGCGGGGACCCGCTTCACGGTGATCTCGATCTCGCATCGGCCCGGCGCGGAGCCGCCCGACGAGATCGAGTAACAGCGGCGCACGCGTACGCCGTCGATCTCGAGCTCCACCGGGACGTACTGACCGGCGACATGACCGGGCCACGCGCGCGGCGTGACGAGCGTGAACGTCTTCGTCTCGGCGGTCTCCTCGCGCACGTCGGCCACGCGGGCGCGCAGCTCACCGAGCGACCAGGTGGCGCGCAGCTCGCCGAGCCAGAACTCGGCCTTGCGATCGAGGAACCAGCGCCGCCACGCCGAGCGGGCGAGGGCGGCAGGACGGGTGCGGTGCATCGGGCGGGACATCGTGACTCCTTGCAACCTACGCATCCGTAACCTACGGCATCGTAGCTTAATGTCAAGACGTCGTCGGACCTGGGACCCGTGCCTCCCTCGCAAGTCTACGGAAGCGTAGTAAGATCCGTGCATGAGCAGTCGACGATTGACGGGGCAGGCGCGCCGCGCGCAGCTGGTGGAGGTCGGCCGGGCCGTGTTCGCCAAGCGCGGCTACGAGGCGACATCGGTGGAGGAGATCGCCGCGCGGGCACACGTGTCGAAGCCGATCGTGTACGAGCACTTCGGCGGCAAGGAGGGGCTCTACGCCGTCGTCGTCGATCGCGAGATGGACTACGTGGTGCGCCGGATCACCGAGGCCATCTCGGTCGGTACGCCGCGCCAGCGCGTGGAGCAAGCTGCGCTCGCGTTTCTGACCTACGTGAAGGACCACCCCGACGGCTTCGCCATCCTCGCGCACGACACCCCGCTCGTGTCTCCGAGCACGGGCATGGCCTCGCTGCTCAACGATCTCGCGGAGCGTGTCGGCGACGTGTTCGCGGCGACGTTCAAGGCCGCTGGCTACGACCCGCGCGCGTCCCCGATCTACGCGCAGGCGCTGATCGGCATGGTGACGTTCGTGGGGCGCTGGTGGACGGAAGCGCGCAAAG
>JAYVLW010000143.1:0-7752 GCA_043759315.1 Myxococcales bacterium | reverse complement strand
GAGCTGCGCGAGGTGCTCGACGCATTTCCACGCGAGTTTCACGAGCCGTACTACCTCGACTACCTCGCGGATCCGCTACCGGAGCTCGTACGCGAGGCTGGCTTCGTCGTCGAAGCCCACGAGTCGCACATGGTGGCCACCGTCGTCGCGGCGCGAAAGCCGCGATACGCGGCCTGAGCCGAGCGCGCACCAGTCGCTTGCGGGTGCACGCGAACTTCACGCGCGCTAGCGCTCGTGGTTCCAGCGGTCCAGCGCCAAGTCCGATGCACGGGCTAACGACAGCCCGGGCCGGTGTGCAAGCTCCCGGTTGATCAGGCGTTCGGCGAGCGCGCGATCCCCTCGGCAGCGGTGCACGAGGCGGTCCTCGGCCGCCGATGGCCGACCACCGCGGAACAATCGGGGGAACAGCTTCAGCGCCATCCCCGATCCGGACGGTCGCCCCCTGGTGGGAGTCGCACGGAGCCGCCGCGACGACGAGCGGGGAGCTGGGATGGATCAATTCGACGGGGGCGGCGCGTCGGCCGTGGTGCGAGCACGCTCCGCATTCTCCGTGTACTGCGTCCGGCGCTTCGCGTCGGTCTCGCGCTCGGCCGCGCGCTCCCACAGGCGGCCGGCTTCACGCCACGCGCGCTCGTAGGCCGACGCGTCCTTCGCGGTCTGCGCCCGCTCTTCCGCCGCTTCCGCCTTCGCCACGTGAGGGTTGCGTCCAAAGCTCATGGCCTCGGTATAGCTCAGGCAGGCGGCACGCGTCGCGATCTGGACGATGACCGATCAGGTCTCGACGGGGACGATCACGAGCACCGGGGCAGGTGCAGGCTCCGGCGAGAGGACGGCGCTCTCGGCGACGTGCTTGTTGCGCTCGAGCCACCGGTTCATGTCGACGAGCACGACCGGCGGGACGTTCGCGAGGTCTCCGCTGAGGAGCTCGTGGACAGTATCGAGCGCCAGCGTGATCTCGGCGTGAAGATGGCCGTTGTCGTCGGGGACGGCGGCGAGGAGGGTCGAGAGCTCCTGCTGGCGTGCCTGGACCCGCGCGACGAGCGGCTGTCCGATCGTGGCGTCGGTGCTGTTGATGATGCGAGGAGCAACGTCCACGGGATCGCTGGTCGGGGTCTCGAAGGTTTGCATTCCACGACATCACGCACGTTGCGTGCCGCCCGTCCTCCCCGCAGGAGGCCAGCGCCGGGGGCGGTTCGGGCGGATCCGCCCAACAGGGCGAATCTGCCCGTGGGTAGAACGGGCTAGCCTTCGAGCTTCTCGATGATCAACGCCAGGAACTCCTTGGCGTCGAGCTTGCCGTAGGAGTAGCCGTCCTCGAACCACTCGACGACCGGATCCTCCTGGCCTTCCTTCATCTTCGCCACGATCGACGGCCGATTGCTGACGGCGGCGAGCCGGCCGAGGACAGCGTCGGAGGCGTCGTTGTTCGGTCCGTAGCGATGACGGATCCAGGTGAACAGGAGGTAGATCAGCGCCGGATCCGCGTCTTCGACGAGATTCAGCGAGTCGGCGCTGCTCATCAATCCTTCGGTGATTCCGTCGAGGATGCGCTGGGCAGCCTTGGTTTCTTGCTCGAACGCCATCGCGTGATCTCCGTGGCTCGGACTACTTCGAACGATACGCAAAGTACTGCTGGTGCATCCGGCGAAGGAAGCCCTCGCCGATCAAACAATACGCACTCCCGATCACGGCATCGAGGCCGCAGCTCGGGCACAACGCAGTCTGGTTCCCATCGGTCCAGGTCTTGATGTCGCCGGTCTTGAAGATGCGAAAGCAGAAGAAGCACCCGCAGTGCTCGCTCGCCTCGAGCTCCACGCGGTGCTTCGTTGAGTGGGTGTGAGCGACTGCGTACGGGTTCGGTTTGGTCGGTGTGGTCATGGTGCCGGCGGGCGCACCGACGGAGGTGCAGACTACCATCCCTGACGGGCTCGGCACGCAGTTATCCGCGCGGACGACGATAGGAACCCTCGAATACGCTGTGCCACTCGCTCGTGGTCGTCGAGCGCTCGGTGATGATGGTGAGCCGGTTGAGCGCGACGGAGTAGCTCGTACGCGTGGTGTGACTCGCTCCCTTCTCGACGAAGATCAGCTTGTCACCCTCCGCGATCCCGTGGTCCTGCTGGTTCTCGCTGCCGGCCGGGCTGCGGAACCAGTTCACGGTCAGTGCGCCGGACCTGTCGTCCTTCCAGAACACGCCGTGGGCGACCGCGGTGGGCCGATCGGGAGCGGTCTGGATGTAATCGCAGAGGAGGAATTTCCCGTCGAACACGGTGTGGAACTCGAGGCGGCCCGTGGCCTCGTAGGGTTTCTCGCCGCCGATGCGCTCGGTGCCGGTCCAGACACCCTCTAGCTTCTGCAGCTCTCCTCGATACATCGCGGCACCCTAGCACGCTCCTCGCACGTCGGCGCCTCGTGGGGCACCGGAGCTGCGCTGCGCGCCCGGTCGGGATCAGCGTGCAGCGGGGGCGAGCTTCGTCGAGCCGGAGCTCGCGGATCGCAGCCGGCGCTCAGCGGTTGCGCGGAGCGGGCTTCGCCACGGGCTTCATGATGGGCTTCGTGGCGGCCTTCGCGCGCCGGCGCGTGGGCGATGCCACGTGGTGCGGGGTCATATCGATCGCGAGCTCGTGGACCTTGCTCGCATCGATGTGGGTGATCATCGTCGGATGGTCGCGCAGCGCGAGCACGACGTCGTAGGTGAGCGAGGGATCGACGGTCACCGTGATCGGCGTGCGGCCGACGACCGTGGCGTCCCCGTTCGCGATCAGCGTCACCATCGCGCCGTCGGGTTGCGAGGTGATCGGCAGATCGGCGTGCGGTGGCTCGTCCTCCGCCGATTCGCCGGAGACGGCTGCCGGCGCCGCCGCCGAGGTCGTTGCCGCGACCTCGACGGCTGGCGGGCGAGAGGGCGGGGTGGGCGCGATCGGCGCGGTCGGCGGAGGTGTCGTCGTCGCGGTCGCGAGAGCGAGCGGCACCGGTGCGGGCGCGGGCTTGCTGCTCGAACCACGCAGCGCGAGGCCGAGCGTCGAGATCACGAGGGCGGCGCCCACGGCCACGCCAGCGATCACGGCGACGTTCCGCCGGGGCCGCGGCGACGGACGCTCGAGGTCCTCCGTCAGCTCCTCGGGCTCTGCGATCGGCGGCGACATCGACGCCGCCGTCTGCGCAGGCGCGTGCATCGCGTCGGAGGTACGCGGCGCGATCGATCCACGGGCCAGCGGCTCGCGGTGCGGTGGCGGCAAGGTACTCGTCGACGCACGCGGCGCCGGGACCGGCGGCGGGGCCGCGGCGACGGGGGCTCGGACCACCGGGAACGAGCCCGGCACGGGGCTCTGTGGTTCTGGTGGTGGGAGAAACGGAATCAGCTTCGACGGCGGCACGGTAGTCGTGGTGCCAACGAGCGGCTTCACGGTCGCCATCCGGCGCGACTGGGGTGGAATCGGCGGCGGCGGCAGCGCGGTGTTCGACTTCGTGCCGCGGGCGGTGCGCCCGGGCGCCAGCGCAGCGACGTGCGAGACCTCGTCGTGAAGGTCATCTTCGTCGAAGGTGCGCGGCGTCTTCTCGGTGAGATCGAGCTCGTCCATGCCTCAGCTCCCCGTGAGATGGCGAGAGCACCTTCGGCCGACGTGCTCCGGAAGTAAACGCACGTCCCCTCGTACGTGGTGACACCGGTCGAGGTGTTCGGGCGTCACTGACTCAAGGTCAATTGGCCCCACGAGAATCGGCAGGCCCGAACAACTCTCAGATCATGGCGAGCGCCGTCGGCGGGGTGATCACAGCGCCGCATCGAGCGCCGCGACCAGCTCGGCGGCGGTCGCGTAGCGATCTGCGGGCCACTTCGCGAGCGCGCGCGCCATCACGGCGTCGAGCTGCGGGCTGGCTGCGACGATCGTCGACGGCGCCGGCGCGATCTCGTGGATCACCTGGTAGAGCAGCGCCGGCGTGTCGGGTGCGGTGAACGGCGGGCGGCCCGTGATGCAGCGGTACACGACAGCCGCAAGAGCGTAGACATCAGCGCGGTGGTCGACCGCCTTGCCCTCGGCTTGCTCGGGCGCCATGTAGGCCGGCGTGCCGAGCACCGCGCCGCGGGTCAGCGTCCCCGAGGTGTCGGCGAGCAGCGCGATGCCGAAATCGAGGACCTTCCACGTGCCGTCGTCGGTGACGAACAGGTTGTGCGGCTTGAGATCGCGATGGACGATGCCAGCTGCGCGCGCGAGCTCGAGGACGCCACCGATCTGACGGACCATCACCCGCACCGATGCAGCGGGCAGCGTGCCCCCTTTCCGGAGCAGCTCGCCGAGCGTCTGGCCGCGGAGGCGCTCCATGGCGAGGAACGGCACGGGGTCCGCGGGCGTCGACGCCTGGAGCACACGCACGACGTGTAGCGACTCGATCGTGCCGGCGATCCTCACCTCGCGGAGGAACCTCTCGACGTTGGCCGCCTCGCCGAGGCCCTCGCCGCGCAACAGCTTCACGGCCCCCGGTGCGTGCGTCGTGGTGTTCGTGGCCTCGTAGACCTCGCCCATCGCGCCACGACCGAGGAGGTTGCCGAGCTCCCAGCCGCCGACCCGCTGCCCGGTGAACCGACCCGGTCCGCCGATCTCGAGTGCACGATCGAGGTCCTTGCGCAGCTCGGCGAGCTGCACGTCGCGCTGTGCGGCGAGACGGGTGGCGCGCTGGAGCTGGCGGATCGCGCGGAGGGAGCTCTGGCGCGTGATCCGCGCGAGCCAGAAGCACAGCGCGTATCCGAGCTGCATGATCAGCTGGCCGGCGATCTGGGCGGCGAGCGAGGCTTGCGTGTTGACCGGGTAGAACCCGGGGTCGTCGATCACGCGCGTGATGACGAGGATCGCCTCCACCGCGTGCAGCCCGGCGGCGAGCGCGTAGATCGCGATCGCGCTGCGCGAGTTCTCGGTGCGGCAAAAGAAGTACACGCCGAGCGCGACCATCAGCGGAGCGGCCGAGAACGCACCGACGTAGAGGATGCCGAGCTGGCCGGCGGCGACGCCGGCGATCGCGAGAAGGTTGAGCTTGCGGAGGTCGTAGCGGCCCGGATCGCCGAGCTCGCGGTGAAGCCACGCGCTGCCCGTCACCCCGATGGCGACCGCCACCGCAAGCGCGATGCCGATCCGGCGATCGCCGGGGCTGATCGCGATCGCGATGAGCACCGCTCCCGCGATCAGCCAGCCCACGCGCAACAGCTCGCGCGTTCGCTTGATCTCCTCGGCGCGCAGCGCCTCCGCTGGGCTCGTCGGGATCGTGGCGCTCACGCGCCCTCCCACGGCTGCTTGGCGAGGAGAGACGCGGCGCGGCGTCGGAGCTCGGGTTCGAGGTTGCCGGCGAGCGCCGCGGCGAGCGCGTCCGTCAGCGCGGCGCCGCTCTGGAACCGCGCCCCGGGATCCTTCGCGAGCGCGATCGCGAACCAGCGATCGACGTCCTCGGGCAGCTCGGCGAGCTCTCCCGGGCGCGGTGGCATGCGATGGACGACGGCGTACAGGAGCGAGGGCGTCTCGGTGGCGTTGAACGGATGACGGCCCGCGAGGCAGCGGTAGGCGATCGCGGCGAGCGCGAACAGGTCGGCCCTGAGATCGACGCGCTTGCCCTGCGCCTGCTCGGGCGCCATGTAGTGCGGCGTGCCGACGACCTCGCCATGGGTCAGCGTGCCGCTGTCGTCGGCGAACGTGGCGATCCCGAAATCGAGGAGACGCCAGGCTCCATCTCCGGCGCAGAACAGGTTCTGAGGCTTGAGATCGCGATGCACGATGCCCACCGCGTTCGCCGCATCGAGCGCGCGGCCGACATGGCGGCAGACCTCGAGCACCTGCGCGTGCTCGAGATGTGCCTCTCGGCGCAGCGTCTCGGCGAGCGTGTGGCCGCGAAGGCGCTCCATCGCGAGATACGGCAGCGACGCATCCGGGGGCGAAACATCGAGAACGCGCACCACGTGCGGAGACTCGAGTGATCCGACCGCGCGAGCCTCGCGCAAGAACCGTGCGACCTGCGTGCGGTCCGCGAGGAGCTCGCGGCGCAGGAGCTTCACCGCCGCAGGTGCGTCGGTCTCGACGTGGACCGCGTCGTAGACCTCGCCCGTCGCGCCACGGCCGAGCACGTTGCCGAGACGATACGGACCGACGATCTGATCGGTGTAGCGGCCGGGGCCGCCCACGCGCTGAGCGCGCTCCAGCTCGGCGCGGAGCTCGTCCATCAGGGCATCCCGCTGCGAGGTCAGGCGCGTGGCGCGCTGGAGATCCTCGATCGCCGCGAGCGACGCGAGCCGGAACATGCGCGCCGTGTAGTACGCAAGCCAGAACGTACCGAGCACGAACACCGTGGCCGTCACGAGCGTCGCGCGGTCGAGCGGGCGCTCCGATGCGAACACGCCGGGGTCAGCGATCGTGCCGCTGACGATCGCGATCGCGATCGCCGCGTAGCAGGCGAGCGCACAGGCGAAGATCCAGCGCGCGACTCTCTCGGCCTCCGTGCGTGCGACGAAGTGAATGCCGACCATCACCATCAGGGGCGCGGCCGTGTAGGCGCCGTAGAACAGCACGCCGATGTGGCCGTTGATCACGCAGATCACGGCGAGCGTCACCAGCGAGCGCTCCGTGTACTTCTTCGGATCGGCGAACGCCTGGTGATAGCCGTAGCTCACGATCATCCCGATGATCATCCCGATCACGAACACCATCGACATCGCGCGCGGCGCGTTGACGAAGGGAATCGTGCCCATCGCGGCCACGCTGAGCAGCCAGCCCATGCGGATGAACAACCGCGTGCGCTCGACCTCCTCGTCTCGCATCGCGTCGGCGGCGGTCGTGTAGAGCAGCGGCGAATCGGGATCGATCACCGGCTTCGCCGGTAGGCCCGCGGCCACGCGCGCGAGGGGCGAGATCTCCGGCGGCCGATCGCTCGGCAGCTGGGCGGTTCGCTCGCCGGTGCCGAGGGAGTCACTCATCTTCGACCCGTGATGACCTCGAGCCGCTTCACGGGCTCCAGCTTACGGCATGTCGTTGCCGGAGAAGTGCCACCGGACGCCCGCGGCGGACTTGCGGATCGACGGTGTCGCCGGCGCGATGAACTGGACGACGATGACGACGCGACCGGGGACGCGCCCGTCGTGGTACGTGGAGACGCTGCGGACGGGGCTGCCGAACCGCGCGACGTCGATCGGCGCGCCGACCAGGGAGTCGAGGTTCGCGCCGTCGAGGATCAGCTCGGCGCGCGAGCGGGTCACGGCGCCTTCGGTGATTCTCACGTCGGCCCCGATCGGCAGGTCGAGCTCGCCCGTGCCCTCGCGCCCGGAGAACACCAGGCCTCGGCTGGGTGGCGGCGCGACCGGCTCGGCGACCGCGACCCGGGTGCGGATCGCCGCCGTGCGGGCGACGGCCGGTGGTCGCGGCGCGGCCGCCGGGACCCGGGCCGCCGTCGCGATCCGCGTCGCCGCCGCGGCCTGCTCGGCGAGCTTCTGCTGCCTGTCCGCGTTCGCCCGGGCCTCGCGCGCGGCGGTCTCGGCGGCGACGCGCTCGGCCTCGGCGCGGCGCTTCGCGGCCTCGGTCGCGGCGGTCTCGGCGGCGACCTTCTGTGCCTTCGCCGTGGCCTCCTGCGCGAGCTTGTTCTGACGATCCGCACGGTCCCGCGCATCGCGGGCGGCGGTCTCGGCGGCGAGCTTCGCCTCGCGCGCGGCGGCTTCGGCAGCGAGGCGGTCGGCCTCGGCGGCGGCTCGCTTCCGGGCGGCCTCCGAGGTCGCGGTCTCGG